>JBIOUT010000418.1:0-14370 GCA_044867365.1 Candidatus Eiseniibacteriota bacterium
CTCTTGCCGAGCCGCATCGCGGCCATGCTCGCCGCCCCGTCTTGGCTCGTCGCGTCTTGTATCGCCGCGACCAGGCTCGGGACGAGTGCCGGTCGTGCTCGTAGGAGAAGCCGCCGGAGAACCCGGACGCCGGATCGGTCGATCCAATCCGGGCGGGGGCGATGGCGGCTCCGCCAGTCTCGCCGGAGCCCCATGTCCCCGCACGACCTCGAGGGGTGGACGCTGGCGCAAATCCCCGCCGCTCGGCGAACGATCGATTTCCGCGGATGCAGCGGGCTGCGGCTCCTGTCGCGCCTCGACCCACGAGGGCTCCGGAGGAGGTGGGGCGGCCGCCGACGGCGTCGGGGCGATTGGCGGGGGCACTGGCGGAGGGGCCACGAGCGGAGGGGCCACGGGCGAAGGCGCCGCGGGCACTGGCGCCGGGGGGGTCGCAGCTAGAGGTGTGGCCGGCGATGGACTCCGTGCGACGCCGCCGGGAATGCTCTCTGCCTCCGCCCCCTGGGGCTTGGCCTCCTTCCGCGAGACCGGCGGCAGCGGACCGCGGCCGAGGATCGAGCTCCAGGCGAAGTCGAGCACGACATTGCGCACATGCTCTGGCCCGACCTGCAACGCTCCTTGAACGAAAGCGCTGATCAGGGCCTGGCTCGCCACGATGTTGATCTCGCGCGGAATGCCGTGAGTGAGCCGATGCACCTCGACCCCGCTTTCGCGCGGAAAGATTCTCTCCGCATCGCCTCCCGCCACACTCAAGCGGTGATGGACATAGGCGACCGTCTCGTCCTCGGTGAGCGGGTTCAGGCGGTAGCGGATGCCGATCCGCTGGCGAAGCTGGCGAAGCTCCGGCAACTCAAGCTTGCGCTCGAGCTCGGGTTGACCGACGAGCGCGATCTGCAGCAGCTTGCCGTCCGGGCGCTCCAGGTTGGAGAGCAGGCGTACTTCTTCGAGCAAGCGGTTCTCGTAGTTCTGCGCCTCGTCGAGGATGAGCACCGACCCGAGGTTCTGATCGCTGCGAACGCCGAGATGCTGCTCGAGCCGCTCGAGCAACGCCGGCTTGGAAGCAACTGCGGGAATCTCGACCTGGAAGCGGCGACAGATCTCTTCAAGAAGCTCCGCGCCGGAGAGGGTCGAGTTGGCGACGAAGGCCACCGCCCACTCATTAGGAAGCTGCCCCATGAGATCGAAGAGGGCGGTCGTCTTTCCGGTCCCGACTTCGCCGGTGATGAGGACGAATCCTTCGCCGTTCTCGACCCAGTAGCGCAGGTGAGCGAGCGCTTCGGTGTGCTCGTGGCTACGGAAGATGAAGCGAGGATTGGGAGCGAGAGCGAACGGGTTCTCGCGCAGGTGGAAGAATTCTTCGAACAATCGCGCTCCCCGTCCGCCGGTGGAAAGTGGGTTGGATCACCCCACTCCCTGCAACCGGCGGCGCTCTTTGCCGCCCTCCCCTGTTTTCGGCTGGTCCGGCCGGGTAGTCACCCGGGCCGCGCTCGCCGTCTCGCCGCGCCCGCTTGCGGGCGTGGAAATCAATCGAGATCGAACTGGGAGATGAGCTTGAGCTCGCGGCTGCGTCGCTCGAGATCTTCTCGGCTCAGGCCGACGAGAGCATCCACCGAGAAGCGCTCGACGCAAAACGACGCCGCCACCGTACCGTAGACGACCGCTCGCCGAAGCGCACCGGGGCGACCAAGGCCGCTGGCCACCAGGTAGCCCATGAACCCGCCGGCGAAGCAGTCGCCTGCTCCCGTAGGATCGTACACCAACTCGACGGGATAAGACGGCGCGCTGAAGCTCTCCTTGTGGCTGATCAGAATGGCCCCGTGCTCCCCCTTCTTGATCACCACCACCGATGGGCCCAGCGCCAGGATGGCCCGCCCCGCCTTCCAGAGATTGGGCTCCTCGGCGAGCTGGCGCGCCTCGCTGTCGTTGAGGATGAAGACGTCAACGTCGCGCAGGGTGCGAATGAGTGAATCCCGTTTACCGCTGATCCAGAAGTTCATGGTGTCGCAGACCACGAGCTCGGGATCGACCATCTGCTCCAGAACCTCTCGCTGCAGGTCGGGATCGATGTTGGCAAGAAAGATGTGACGGGCGCCGCGCAAGTTGCCGGTGAGTTTGGGCTGGAAGTGCTCGAAGACGTTGAGATGGGTGAACAAGGTTTCGCGGGTGTTGAGGTCGTATCCATATTGGCCGCCCCAACGGAAGGATGGGCCGTCCGCCGCCTCGACATGATCGACGTTGATCCCGGCCCGCCGCAGGAGATCGAGGTGCTCGGGGGGAAAGTCCTTTCCCACTACCGCCACCAGGGTCACCGGGGTGAAGAGTCGGGCGGCGAGCGCGAAATAAGCCGCCGACCCTCCCAGCACCTCCTCGGCCGATCCGAACGGCGTGCGCACGGTATCGAGCGCCAACGACCCGACGACGACGATCAACCGCATCCTCCTCGGTGAGCGTTCATCACATCCGATCCGGAGCGCTGACCCCGATCAAATCGAGCCCGCGCCGGAGCACGATCTGGGTGGCGCGGGTGAGGGCGAGCCGGGCTTGCATGAGTTCCTCTTCGACGCCCACAACCCGCTGGTGATGATAGAAGCGATGGAAGAGCGCCGCTGCCTCGCGCAGATAGGTGGTCAGCCGATGCGGCTCCCGCGCCCGCGCCGCTCCGCTCACCGCCTCGGGAAGACTGGACAGATGCTTGAGCAGGTCGAGCTCCGCGGGATCGGCGAGCCGCTCGACCTCGATCTCCTCGACCGGCAGGGGCTCGACCCCACGCGCTCGGGCATGGGCCAGAATCTGGGCGATCCGTGCATGGGCGTACTGGACGTAGAAACACGGATTCTCCTCAGTCTGTGCCTTGGCCAGCTCGAGATCAAAATCGAGGTGGGCGTTCGATCGCCGCATGAGAAAGAAGAAGCGAGCCGGATCACGGCCGACCTCGTCGACGAGCTCCGCCAGGCTGACGAACTCTCCCGCGCGCTTCGACATCTTGGCCAGCTCCCCGCCGCGGAGCAGATTCACCTGCTGAACAATCAGAATCTCAAGCCAATCCTTGCCGAAGCCGAGCGCTTGCGCCGCCGCCTGCATCCGCGGCACGTGCCCATGATGGTCGGGACCCCAGATGTCGATGACACGCTCGAAGCCACGGGAGTGCTTGTCGTCATGGTAGGCGATGTCGGCCAGGAAGTAAGTCGGCCGGCCGTCCGCCTTCACCACCACCCGGTCGGCGTCGTCGCCAAAGGCGGTGGTCTGGAACCAGAGAGCGCCGTCCCGATCGATCAGACGCCCCGCCTTGCCGAGCGCCTCGCGCGCGTGATCGAGGGCGCGGGCCCGATGGAGCTCCGATTCTCGGAACCAGCGATCGAAGCGCACTCCGAAGCGCTCGAGGTCCCGCTTCTGGCCGGAGACAATCCGCTCGATTCCGAACTCCTGTAATCGGGCGAGCCGGGCCGCCGGGTCGAGCGCATCGAGGTCGAGCTCGGTCGCTGCTTGCATGGCGATTTCGCGCACATAATCGCCGTGATAGCCCTCCTCGGGCACTGGCGCCTCCTCGCCGTGCGCCTGGCGGAGTCGCGCGTCCATCGATTCGGCAAGGAGCTCCACCTGTCGCCCGGCGTCGTTGACGTAGAATTCGCTCTCAACCCGGTGCCCCGATACTTTGAGTAGTCGGACGAGCGCGTCCCCGACCGCCGCCGCGCGGGCGCTGACCACATTGAGCGGACCGGTAGGGTTGGCGCTCACGAACTCGACCTGCACCTTGAGACCGGCGCCGGCCTCGCTCTCCCCGAAGCGATCGCCCGCTTCGAGGATTCGACCGAGCTGAGCGAGGATCCACGGGCGACCAAGGCGGAAGTTGATGAAGCCGGGGCCGGCGACGCTGACCTCGGCGACCCGCTCGGGATCGAGATCGAGCCGCTCCACCAGGGCCTCGGCCACTTCGCGCGGCGGCCGGCCCCGGGAACGACTGAGGACGAGCGCCAGGCTCGAAGCGAGGTCGCCATGCTCTCTTTGCCGGGGAACCTCGAGCGGGACCTCAGGCACCTGGTCGGGCTCAAGATCGAAGAGAGCGCATGCGGCGGCGCTCAGCTGGGCTTGCAGATAGTCGTCGATCACCTGCGTCGGATCGCGAGCGATGAGGTCAGATCACTCTCTCGCGCGGGGCATCGGCCCAAAGATCCTCGAGCCGATAGAACTCGCGTCGCTCGCGGTGGAAGACATGGACGACCACGTCCACATAGTCGAGGAGAATCCAGCTGCGTACAGCGTAACCCTCGACATGCCAGACCTGAATCCCGTCTTTCTCCATGCCTTCGAGGATGGCGTCGGCAATCGCTTTGACCTGGACGTCGGAGTCTCCATGGCAGATGACGAAGTAGTCGCAGACCGTGGCGAGCCCGGTCAGGTCGATGACCAGGACATCCAGCGCCTTCTTGGTCAGGGCGAGGCTCGCAACCCGCTGGGCGAGGGTTGCCGCTTCCTCAGCCGCCGAGGTTTCGGGGGCACGCTTCTCGGGCTCGGAACGTGGTCGCTTCAGTCCTGGATCCTCCGGGTTGCAGGGGGTATGACGCACATCCCCCGGGCGGCTTGATTCAGGCAAGCGGCCCCGGGAGCGAATGCCGCTCGAGGCGCTAGCGCTTCCGGCTCACCACTCCACTGACCGCGGCGCTCAGGGCGGTGCGGGCGTCGTCGTCCATCTCAAGGGCGCTGGCGATGTCTGCCGCCTCGCGGGCATGGTGGGCTGCCCGCTCTAAACAGTAGTTCACCCCGCCCTTGGCGTCGATGAAGGTCACCAGCTCCTCCCACAGCCCATCCATGATACCGCCGCCGAAGACGATTTCTTCGATGCGGGCGCGCTCGCGAGCCGAAGCGTTGCCCATCGCCGCGATGAGCGGCAGCGTCACCCTCCCGCTCTTGATGTCAGAGCCGCGGGCCTTGCCCATCATCGCTTCCTCGCCGATGAAGTCGAAGAGATCGTCGGTGATCTGGAACGCCCGGCCATAGGCACGGCCGAAACGATCCCAAGCTCCGACCTCGGCCTCGGAAGCCTCCCTCGCCAGAGCTCCGATCTGGCAGGCGGCGGCAAACAGCGAGGCCGTCTTCTCGTCGATGATCTCCAGGTAATCGGCCTCGGTCGAATGGAGCAAGTTCTTGCGCTCGAGCTGGAGCATCTCGCCCCGGCTCATGATATGAGCGGTGTCGGCGAGAATCTGCATCTCACGGAACAGCCCTCGTTCGACCAGGAGGGCAAACGCTTTCGAATAGACGAAGTCCCCCATGATGATCGAGACCTGGTCGGAATAAATCGAGTTGATGGTGGGGAGGCCCCGCCTGAGCATGCTGCGGTCGATCGAGTCGTCGTGGATGAGGGTGGCGATATGGACGAGCTCGACGACCGCGCCGGAGAGGATGGCCGACTCGGCGACACGCCCGTCACGTCGCGCCACGAGCAGCAAGAGCGCCGGGCGAAGGCGCTTGCCGCCGGTCGCGAGAACATGTCGGGCGACCTCCCCGACAAGCCCCCTCAACCCCCCAAAGAACTCGCCGATGTGGCGGTCCACACGCGCGAGCTCGACCTCGACCGGAGCCTGAAAGGCAAGCTCGACCATCACCCTCCCACTCACCGCAACCGATTGGTAGAACGACCGGTAGGGGCCGGCAGGGTAACATCCTGGGGGATGGGGGTCAATCGCGACGGTCCCTTGGGCAGCGGAATCCCGGCGGTTCGCCGGCCATGAGGCCGGAGCGTCTCCCCGGCCCTCCCCGATCACCTCCCCCCTCGCCGGCTCCCGCGGGTGTAATAGCCCTTCCCAGAACACCATGATTCTGCTAAGATTCTGTAGCAGTGGTGTGTGCCTGCCACGCCGGGTCGCTCAGCCTGTGGGACGAGCGCCGTGTGAGACGAGGGGCCGCTCGGGTGCGAAGATGCACTCACAGGCGTCGTAGCGCCGCCACATAGGTTCTGCTAGACTGTGGTGTTGAGCCTGGGGTCCTATCCTCTGGGCCCCGAACATCGTAAGGATCGCCTTGGCTAACGGGGTGAGCCTGCCGGCCAATCCAGGAGGTACGAAATGCGTCTTGCGCCATCCATCACGGCTCTGATGGCCGTGGTCCTCGTCGCCGGGACAGCGTTTGGCAACGTCCCCGACCCGACTCGGAGCAGCTTCGATAACTTCTTGGGGCGGAGCCCACAGAACGTGGGAGTCGGGGCCCTCTATGAGTACAACTACCACGGCGTGCTGCGCAATGCGGCCAATCAGCCGATTGCGAACTTCCCCAGAGCCCAGGTCCACCTCAGCATCGAAGGCGGTTGCCAGAATCCGGGCGTCTTCAGTCCGGATTTCGATTCGGACATCAACGGCAACATCATCTGGGGGACGGCAACCAGCGATGCTATGGGCGGCGGCTCCTGCTTAGGCTCTGCACCGGCGGCTCCAGTGGTCGTGATCTCCATCGATAATCTCGGTGTGTTCAAGACCCTGCTCGCAGTGACGAGCCCCGATGAAGACGGCCTCGGCGGCAATGCCAGCCTCCAGGACTTCATCACCTTCAAGAACGCGTTCAACAGCGGCTCGCCCCTTTATCAGGGTGATCTGAACCTTAGTGGCGCCATCTCGCTCCAGGACCTCACCTTCTTCCAGCACCACTTCAATACCCTGCCCTAAAGGGGCCACCTCTCAGGAGCAGGCCCAAGGCTCACCGAGCCCCGACGTCGCAACTGACGTTGGGGCTCGTCATTTTGGGGGCGGGGACGGGCTCTCGGTTCGCTGCTTCAACAAGGCCAGCAATCGATCGCGGCTATTGAGGGCTGGATCCTCGATCACCGCCTCCCAGAGAAAGTCCAGACAACGGCCCACTTCCGGGCCCGGCGGGAGGCCGAGAGCCTCCATCACATCATTCCCGTCGACCGCAAGCGCCAGGGGCAACCCGCGCTCACGATCGGCGAGCTCGCGATCGATCCGGGAGCGTAGCTCGGCAAGCCCCCACGGGGACTCGGCCGCCATTCCGGTGGCCTGGGCGTCCGCGAGGCGGAGGGCGAATAGATCGTCGATGCGCTCCTCCCCTACGCGCCGAATGAAGCGCCGCACCGCGGCGTCGGTCCATTCGTCGCGATACTGGAAGAGGTGATGCCGGACCAGGGCGACCACCGCCTCGCGATCCTCGTTCGAGAACCGGAGCCGGCGAAGCGCGCCGTCGGCCATCTCGGCTCCCACGGCATCATGACTGTAGAAAGTCGCTTCCCCGTCCACCATCTGTCGGGTGCGCGGCTTGCCCACGTCGTGGAGGAGCGCCGCCCACCGCACCCATCGCCGGTCGGGCGGCGCCGCATCGCAGGCGAAGAGACTGTGAGTGAAGACGTCGTAGCGATGGAAGCGATTTTGGATCACACCGATACCCTCGCTGAGCTCGGGTAGCACGCGAACCAGGACGCCGGTTGCCTGGAGCAAGACGAGCCCGAGCGAAGGGCGCTTCGCCTGCAGAAGCTGGTCGAGCTCCTTCTGCACCCGCTCGGGGGAGATGCGCTCGATCCCTGGAGAAGTCGCCGCCATCGCCGAGCGGGTGGCGTCGTCGACCTGGAACTCGAGCCGAGCGGCGAACCTCGCCGCCCGCAGGACTCTGAGCGCATCCTCGGTGAAGCGGAGCCGCGGCTCCCCGACCGCCCGGATCCTGCCCGCCCGGAGATCTTCGCGGCCACCCGCGGGATCGATGAGCTCGCCCGTCGCCAGATCCAGCGCCATGGCATTGATGGTGAAATCCCGTCGCAGCAAATCCCGTTGCACATCGCGGGTGAATTCCACACGATCGGGGCGGCGCATATCGGAGTAGATCCCATCCTCGCGGAGCGTCGTCACCTCGTAGGCACGGTCGCCGGCGACGATGGTCATCGTCCCATGGCGCTCACCGGTCGGGATGACTCGCGCGAAGAGGCCGGTCACCTCCTCGGGGCGGGCGCTCGATGCCAGATCCCAGTCGGCGGGAGGGCGCCCAAGAAGAAGATCGCGGAGCGATCCGCCCACCAGATAGACGCCGTGGCCGGCGGCGCGCAGAACCTCTGCCACTGCGCGCAGCGACTCGGGGAGGCTTGCCCATTCCGGGGCGCCGCTCATGACATCCAATCGACTCAAGTCTCGACCCGGGCCGCTCGAGCTGCGCGCACGACGATGCGCATCAGGTCCCGGGCCTGGACGACCGGGCCGGCGTAGCGCCGGCGACATTGGCTGGCGACATCCACCCCGTCGCACATGGGATAGAGATGGCTCAGGACGACCATCCGCGCCCTCGCCGCCGTCGCGAGCTCGCCGACCAGCCCGGGAGTGAGATGCCCCTCGATCTTCTGCTCGTCCGGGCTCGAGCAGTCGGCGATGAGGACATCGACATCGCGCGCGAGCTCGCTCACCGCGTCGGTGACGTCGGTGTCGCCGGTGTAGGCGACGCTGGCGCCGTCGGCAGCGGTGATTCGATAACCGACCTCGGCCACCGAGTGACGGAGCGGGATCGCCGCGACCGTCGCCCCGTCCACCTCCACTCCTTCCCCCCAGAGCTCGCGCACATGGACCGTGTAGGCGCCGCCGAAGATCCAGCGCTCGAAGATGCCGGTCAGGCGCTCGTAGAACGAAGCGAAGCCGCGCGGCCCGGTGATCCAGATGTCGCGAGTGCGGGGACGGCCTGGCATGTGGCGCTGAGCGAAAAGAAAGGGAATGAGATCGCCGGTGTGATCGGGATGGACATGAGTGTAGAAAACATGATCGATCGCCCGGTAATCGAGCCCGGCTTCGGCCAGGCGGCGGAGGGTGCCGCTGCCACCGTCGAAGAGGAGGATGCGGCCCGCGACTTCGACCGCATAGCCGGCCGGACCGCGGACTCCCGTCGGCACCAGGGTGCCGGAGCCGAGGATGGTGACCCGCATGGCGTCAGTGGGCGGGGCCGTGGGAGCAGACGACCGACAGCGGCTCGGCGCAGGCCTCGCATTCCGGCTGGATGGTGGCATGCACGATCCGGAAGCGATCCTCGAGCATACGGCCCACCTCGCCGACGATGATACGGGTCTTGGCGGTCGACTCCTCGGCCACCAGGACATGAGCCGAGAGCGCGCAGAAGTCGGAGCACAAGCTCCACACGTGAAGGTCGTGCACGCCGGTGACGCCGGGGATCTCGCAGATGGCGTTCTCCACCGCACCGAGCTCGATCGAGCGCGGAGTTCCCTCGAGGAGAATGTGGATCGATTCGCCGAGGAGTCGAACGGCGCCTCGGGCGATGACGGCGGTGATGAGAAGCCCGAGGAGCGGATCGACGATGTACCAGCCCGTCACCCACATGAGCAGGCCGCCGCCCAGGACCGCCACCGAGGCGAGGAGGTCCCCGACGACGTGCATGAGCGCGCTCTGAGTGTTGAGATTGCCTTTCCAGTGCTTGCGGAGGAGGGCGACGATGCCGAGGTTGGCGGCGAGCCCGACCGCCGCCACGACCGACATCGGCAGCGACTCGATGGGCACGGGAGAAGCGAAACGGCGAACGGCGGCGATGACGATGGCTACCGAAATAGCGAGGAGGCCGATCCCATTGACGAGAGCGGCGAAAACCTCGGCGCGGTGATAGCCGAAGGTGCGGGCGCGATCGGGAGGTACGCGGGAGAGCCTCAAGGCATAGGCGGAGATCCCGAGGGCAAAGAGATCGGCGAGGACATGCCCCGCATCCGATAGGAGAGCGAGGCTCCGGGTTAGGATGCCTCCGATCACCTCGATGACGAGAATGCCGGCGGTCATCGCCAGGGCGAGATTGAGCCGGCGGGCAAGGGTGCTCATGGCACCGTCATCGCGCTTGGCATGGTCATCGCCAGCTCACCGGCGGCCGGTTGCGGCGGGCGAGAGCGGAGCGACCTCTTCGGCGAACGGGCTCGCTACGAGCTCGATGCCGAGTCCCGGCGCATTCGACGGGCGCACTTGCCCCTCCACGAGCGCCAATCCGCGGGCGGGATCCTCGGCCAGGAGAAGGTGACCGTCGAGATCTACCCAGTCGACGAGCGGCGCCAGATGGGCGGCCGCGGCAATGCCGATCGAGGTTTCCACCATGCAACCGAGCATGATCCGCAGACCATGAGCGCGGGCGGTGTGAACCATCGCCAGGGCAGGCCGGATCCCCCCCGTCTTGGCGAGCTTGATGTTCACTCCATCCACCGCACCGGCGAGGCGGGGAATGTCGCGCGAAGTCAACGCCGGCTCGTCGGCGACGACCGGAATGCGCGCCGCCCGATGCACCTCGGCGAGCCCCGAAAGATCCGCCGCGGCGACCGGCTGCTCGAGGAGCTCGACCCCGGCGGCTTCGAGCTCGGGGAGCTTGCGGAGCGCTTGATCCCGAGTCCAGCCGCCGTTGGCGTCGACTCGCAAGGTTTGCTGCGTCGCCTCACGCACCTGACGCAGTCGCGCTCCGTCCTCGGGATCTCCCATCTTGACCTTGATCACGCGAAACGCGCTACCGGCGGCGATCGCTTGGTGCGCCACGAATGGAGGCACGATGGGAACCGTGTAGGAGCTCGGCGGCGCCTTGTCGGGATCGAGACCGAAGAGGCGGCCAAGGGGCATTCCGGCGCGGCGCGCCAACCAATCGTGACAGGCGATGTCGAGCGCCGCCTTCGCCGTCCGATGGCCCTCGAGGGTGGCATTCATCGCCGCGTGCAAGGCCTCGAGGCGTCCAGGATCCCCCACTGCCTCGGCCACCGGAACGAGGGTGGCCAGGGCCGCGAGCACCGTGGCTGCGGTTTCTCCATGGTAACGAGTGGGCGCCGCCTCTCCGAGACCGACAATCCCCGCGTGCTCGACCTCGACCAGCACGTTGCGGAAAATGCTCGCTCCTCCGTGTGCGGTCACGAAGGGGAGGCGGGTATCCAAGTCGATGGCGGCAAAGCGGAACTTCATCCTCGGTTCATCCTAATTCTTGACCCATCTTATTCTTCGGCCACCGCCTCGGCCGCGATAACGCGGGCGGCCTCGACGAGCCGGCCCGGCTCGACCAGCGGATCGACGGCGGGGAGCCCCATCTCGGCCCCGATCTCGGCAGCTAGCGCCGCCAAGGCTCCTGGAGGCGCGCCGTGACCGTTGAGCGCCACACCGACGACCGGCGCCGGCTTGATCCAAGCCGCCGCCTCTTCATACATCTCCCGGACTGCAGACAGAGGCGGAAGCGGCACATCGTAGCCCTGGATTCGACTCCGGCCCAGGTGATGACAAAGGATCATCGCATCCGGGAGGGCGCCGTGCAAAAGCCCGAGGGTGACCCCCGAGTAGGCGGGATGGAGGAGCGAGCCCTGCCCTTCGACCACCACCCACTCGACCGGTCCCAGGTCGTCGATGAGTTGCTCGGTCGCCCCGGCGACGAAGTCGGAGATCACCCGATCGACGGCGATGCCGCGTCCGGCGATCAGTATCCCGGTCTGGCCGGTGGCGCCGAAGGCGGCGTCGATGCCGGCCTCTCGTGCCGCAAGGGTCACTTCGAGGGCCGCCGTCATCTTGCCGACATTGCAATCACTACCCACGGTGAGGAGAACGAACGGGCGCGGGTGGGGCGGGGCTTCGTTCGCTTCACGGGGCAAGCGAAGCACGGCGGGGGGCCGGCGGAGGTCCACCAGAGACACCCGGCGGCGGGCGGCGAGTTCCTTGAGCTCCGGATCGTCGCCGAGGAAGAGATGGAGCCCGCTCACGATGTCGAGGCCGCTGGCGATGGCCCGAACGATCACATCGCGCCACTCCGGCGGCAGTCCGCCGCCGCGCGGCGCGATGCCGATGAGCAACGTGGTCGGATGGAAAGCAAGACCCTCTTCGAGAGTCGCGACAACCGGCGCGGGATGGTCGATGCCGATGATGTCCCGGAGCGGCCGGCCGGCGCAGGTCGAATCAAGCACCGCGACCACTTCCGATCCGAGATAGCGCAGGGTGCACACCGCAGTCTTGGCGGTGAACACACCGAGCGCACCTTCGGCGAGAATGAGCATGCGCCGAGATGAAGCTGGAGCGCCGATAGGTCCTCCTGGGTTAGGCTCCTCACTATGGGTGGCTCTCTATCTCATAGCACAGGGTCACGCGATGGGAAAGAAAGGGAGACCCGGGTGAGCAATCCGCCATGGGCTGACCTCGGTCACCAAGTCTCGATCTCCCAGGGAGTGCCTCTCCTTCGCTTCTTCGCCGGTCGTCCCGAGATCCACTGTGGGCTCAGCATGCGGCCGGGCGGGGTGAGCTCCTCCCCCTTCGATCGCTTGAATCTCGGCGGCTCGACCACCGATCGCCCGAACGCGGTGCGGGAGAATCGCCGACGCTTCTACCACGCCGCGGGTCTCGATCCAAGGGCGGTGGCCCGTGTGCATCAGGTGCATGGAGGACGAGTCGTTCACGTCGAGGCGCCGGTAGACGCAGGCGAAGCTGATGGCCTGGTCACCGGGCGAGCGGACCTCGCACTCCTCGTCACCGTCGCCGATTGCTTGCCGGTCTTCTTCGCCGACCCCGAGGCTCGAGTCATCGGCGCCGTTCATGCCGGCTGGCGAGGGATCCTGGCGAGGGTCCTCGAAGCCGGTATCGAGACCGCGGTCGCCGCCGGAGCGAGAGCCGATCGAATCAAGGTCGAGATCGGGGCGGGAATCGGCCCGTGCTGCTTCGAGGTCGGGCCCGAGGTCGCCGAGCGTTTCGATCCGGAGACTCGGCGTCTCGGGAAAAACGATCGGCCGCATGTCGATCTGGCGGCGGCCGTGCGCCTCCGCCTCGCCGGCGCCGGAATTGACGCGCAGTCGATCCAGGGGCCGCCCGCCTGCACGCGCTGCCGATCCGATCTCTTCTTCTCGTCGCGCGCCGGTGAGCCGACCGGCCGGATGGTGGGCTTCATTCTTCGCCGCGCCGGCGCCACGTAGCGCACGCACCACCTTGCGCACGCACCACCGCTCGTGCGGCTCCTAGCCGTCGCGCGCCGCTTCGGCCCGCGGCGCTCCCGCGAGCAGCGACTCGTAGAGATCGACGTACTGCCGGACCGCATGGTCGATGTCGAAGCGATCGCGGGCCGTCGCCCGCGCCGCCGCCCCCACCGCCTCCCGGCGTTCGGGAGAGCGCAAGAGCTCGATCGCCAGCTCCGACATCCCGGCGACATCCCGCGGATCGACGAGGAAACCGTTCTCACCGTGGGTGATGACCTCGGCGGTGCCTCCTTCGCCGGTGGCGATGACCGGCACTCCGCAGCTCATCGCCTCGAGCGCCGACAATCCGAAGCTCTCATGATCGGAAGGAAGGAGGAAGAGATCGGCGTGAGGCAAGACCGCCTCGATGTACTGTTGCTCGCCCAGGAAGTTGACGCGATCGCCGATTCCGAGCTCCCGCGCCCGCCGCCGGCACACCTGCAGCTCCGGTCCTTCGCCGATGAGAACGAGCCGCGCCTGGATCTGGGCCTGGGCGGCATGGAACACCTCGACGACCCGCGGGGCATTCTTGACCGGACGGAAATTGGAGGCGTGCATGATGATCAGCTCGTTCGCACGGGCGAAGCAGAGCCGTCGCTTGGGATCGCGCACCGGAACGAAGCGACTCCCATCAACGAAGTTATAGATGACATCGATCCGATTCTGAACTCCGAAGATGGTCTGGGTTTGATTGCGGAGCCAGTTCGAAACCGTCGTCACCGCATCTGACTGCTCGATCGAGAACTTGGTGACGCTGAAGAAGGACGGCTGGTGGCCGACGAGAGTGATATCGGTCCCATGAAGGGTGGTGATCAGCTTCACCTGCCGCGGCCGGACGATCTGTCTCGCCAGATAACCGCTGACCGCGTGCGGCAGGGCGTAATGGACGTGCAGGATGTCGAGGGACTCGCGGTCGATGACCTCGCTCATCTTGGCGGCGAGGTTGAGCGCATAGGGTTGCTCATTGAACAGGGGATAGCTGTCCGACTCGACCGGGTGAAAGGAGATCCGCTCCTCGAACCCCCGCAGTCGAACCGGTATGGCATGAGTGATGAAATGGATGCTATGCCCATCATGGGCGAGGCGCTTGCCGAGCTCGGTCGCGATCACCCCCGAGCCGCCGGCGGTGGGATAGCAGGTGATGCCGATGCGCATGACCCGGGAGCTCATCCTTTCCCCTGCGGCGAGGCGAGCAAGCTCAAGGGATCCCGAGCCAAGAGGGGGCGGTCGGTGAGGAAGGCCTCACCGTAGGCGACCCCGATCGTAACCCCGACCGCCGCCGCGCGGGAGCGCACCCGTTCGAGAAAGCCCTCGGCGTTGAGCGGAGTCGAAGCTCCTCCCGGAGCTCGGACGAACTGCGACTTATAGCAGGCAAGCGCCTGCATCTTGAGCTCGATCGTGCTCGACACATCGATGACCACCACGGGCGAGCCCAGATTCTCCCGCGACGA
>JBIOUT010000419.1:0-2817 GCA_044867365.1 Candidatus Eiseniibacteriota bacterium
TGAGCGCAGGCGCCTTCCTGCATCCCGGGATCGCCAGCGCCGGACGCGAGGAGCGGAACCGGAACGAAGAATCGAAAGATTCGAATCGGGAGAAAACCAAGAAGGGGAAGAAATCCCGAGAAGGAGCCGATCACAAGCCGGGCAAGGGACAGAAGCCCTTCGATGAGGTGATCAAGGACGTCGAGAAGAGCACCGGCTTCTTCACCATCTATCACTCGCGAGAGCATGTCTATTTCGAGATCCCGGACGACGTCTACGCCCAGGAATACTGTCTCTCGGCTCAGATCGTCGGCGCGGTGGGCGACTGGAGCGCCCGCGGCTCCGGAGTGGGCAACGATCTCGTTCGCTTTCAGAAGCTCGGGGAGAAGGTCGGCATCGTCAAGAAGAACGTCATGTTCCGGGCGGATCCGAGCTCATCGATTCGCTATGCGGTCGATACCACGTTCCCCGACTCGCCGATCCTCATGGCGGCGATCGAGACCACCAATCCCGAGACGGGCGCCGCGCTCGCCGATCTGAAGGGCGTCTTTTCCGCTTCGACCTATGAGCTCCTCTCCGGACGGTCCGGTTTCAAGCCGGTCGGAGACGACCCCACGGTGGTTTCGGTTCACAACCACCCGGAGAATCTGACCGTTCGGGTCGCCTATCACTTCACTCGCTCGACCGAGAGGGGAGGAGAGGGGAGCGGCTCAGGCGGCGCCGATATCGCCAGGCTTCCCGACCCGCGCAACGTCGAGGTCACGGTTCAATACGACCTCTTCCGCTTGCCGGACGACGGCTTCCGGCCGCGGCTCTCCGACGACCGGCTCGGGGTCTTCGACCAGGCGTACAAGGATTACACGGAGATCGAAGGACGGGACACTGCCTTCCGCTACTACGCCGACCGCTGGAACGTGCAGAAGACCGATCCTGCAGCCAAGGTATCGCCGGCGAAGAAGCCGATCACGTTCTATATCGACAAGGCGGTGCCCAAAGAAGTCCGCTCTCTCATTCGGGAGGGAGCGACCTGGTGGAATCCGGCCTTCGAGGCGGTGGGAATCTCGGGGGCGATCGAGGTGAAAGATCAGCCGGACAGCGCGGATTGGCAACCCACCGACATCCGCTACAGCATGATCTATTGGAATCTGTCGGATAACCTGAACTTCTCGGGGATGGCCGGGCCGTCGCTCACCAATCCGCTCACCGGCGAGATTCTCAAGGCCAACGTGTATCTCAACGCCGAGTTCCTCTCCTACACGAGGCACCGCTACCTGGTTTACACCTGGTGGCGCGCCCCCGGAACCGGCGATTGGGAGCAGGAAGGCCGCGATGCCTTCGAGGCTCTTGGGGATCGCGGCTCCTGGTGGTGGCAGGAGGCGGCCGATCGCGATGCACATCGGGTGGCCCGCTCGCATATCTGCGACTACGAAGGGAGCTTCTCGAGCCAGCTTGCCTTCGCCCGGTTGGTCTTGCAATCGCGTGGTTACCTGACTCCGGGCAGCCAGGAGACCGACCGATATGCTCGCGAAGCCTTCCTCGAGCTCGTCGCCCATGAGGTGGGCCATGCTCTCGGCTTCGGACACAACTTCAAGGCGAGCCGGCTCAAGCGCTATGACGAAATCCTTTCGGGCGCCGCCGGGCCCGAGATCTCGGGATCAGTGATGGATTACAACCCGATCAATCTGCCGCCGCGCGGGAAGCAGCTGGGTCATTTCTTCCTCAGTCGCGTCAGCGAATACGATCGATTCGCGGTCGAGTACCTCTACCGGCCGTTCGACAGCCTGTCACCCGAAGCCGAGGCCAAGGAGCTCGGGGCGATCGCGGCCCGCGCCGAAGTCGAACCCGGTCTGGCGTTCGACGATGGGACGCTGTCCTCTTCCGATCCGACCTCGAACACCGACGACCTGGGCGACGATCCCCTGCGCTTTGCCGACGACCGTCTGGGGATGGTGGAGGAGATCCTGCCCCGCGTCCCGGAGCTCGTGCTCGACGAGGGGCATGATTACAACGTCATTCGCCAGGCGCTGGATGCCGCCATCGTCTCGGTGTCGATGGACTATTTCGACATGGCGGCGCGCTACATCGGCGGCCGCCAGATTCTCCGGCTCCATCACGCTGGGCGAGAGGCGGGTGATGCGGCCGGGCTCGATCCGCCTTCGCCGTCGGGGCCTGCTGTAGCGCCGATAACACCGGTGCCTGCCGCGACTCAGCGAGCGGCTCTCAATCTGATCGAGAAGCGACTCTTCGCCGATGACGCCTACGTGATCGGCCCCCAGTTCTTGAACCAGCTCAAACCGGATCTGCAGTTCGATTGGAATTATCCCTACCGGTATGGGAGCGACTACCTGTACGAGACCCGACTCGCCTATCTGTACGGCACCACCATGGCCACGATCTTCGAGCCGGCGCGGCTGGCTCGCATCAAGGACAACGAAGCGCATGTGGCCAAGGGGCAGCAACGGTTCACGCTCCCCGAGCTCTTCGATCGACTGTCGACGGGGGTCTTCCGCGGACTCGAGACCGGGAATGTCAGCGCTTCGGCGAGCCGCCCGTCGCTCGTCGCTTCGAAGCGCCGCCTGCTCCAGAGGATGTATGTCGGAATCCTTTCCGATCTCGTCCTCTCGCCGCAGCAGGGAACCCCGGCCGATGCCTCGGTCCTGGCCACGGCGGAGCTCAAGGCGATTCGCGCGCGGGTGCGCCGGACTTCGGCCAATACGACCTTCATGGCCGGGCTCGACGGCTACGGGAAGGCGCATCTTGCCGATTTGGACGCACGGATCGGTCGCGTCCTCGAAGCGAAGATCGGCATCCCGGTGAAAGCGGAGTAGCGGCACATCG
>JBIOUT010000420.1:0-3490 GCA_044867365.1 Candidatus Eiseniibacteriota bacterium
GCTCTCGGCCAGAGTCTTGCCGGCGAGCACTGATCCTTCCTCGATTCTCAAGATCTCGGTGCGAAGTCCCGCCATCGTTCCAACGAGACTCACCCCCGAGAGCTCACGATAACGGAGCATGACGTAGCCGTCCTCGCGGACGGCGCGGATCTGCGCGTCGACCTTGTCCCTCGGAATGTGATAGATGCGCAGCACCCGGGAGAAGATCTCGATCGAGATCTCGAATTCCTCGGGCACGATCTCGGTCGCTCCGAGCTCCGACAGAAGCTCGACTTCTTGCATGTAGCGCGTGCGGACGATGATGTCGGCTTTGGGGTTGAGCCGGCGCACGAGCTCCACCGCTCGGCGAGAGGAAGCGGCATCGGAGATGGCGATGACCACGACTCTCGCTGATTCCACTCCGAGCTGTTCCAGAACCCGGGCATGGCACGCGTCTCCGAACACGACCGGCAAGTCGTTGCGCCTGGCGGCGGCGACGATCCGCGGATCCATATCGACGGCGACGTAGGGGATGTGGGCATCTCCGAGCACCCGAGCCAGGTTCCGCCCGTTGAGCCCGAATCCAATGATGATCGTGTGGTCGCGAAGACCCTTTGGAGGCGTGCCCAGAGCTCCCGGAAGGCCCTTCATCTTGACTCCCTCGGGAAGCTCGGCCACGCGGGATCCCAATCGCACCCCTCCTGCAACCAGGAATGGGGTCGCCACCATGCTGAGCACGGTGCCGGCAAGAACCGGCTGGCGCAGGGCCACCGGCAAGAGCCCAAGATCGCGACCCACCTGGGCGAGGACGAAGGAGAACTCGCCGATCTGGGCCAGAGAGAGTCCAGCGGCGGTCGCCACCCGCAACGAGTAGCCGGTGGCGAACACGGCGGCAGCGGCCAGCACCGCCTTGACTCCCATCGCCAACACCACGCCACCCACGACTAATCCCGGAGAATGGAGCACCGCACGGAGGTCGAGGAGCATGCCGACCGAAAGAAAGAAGAGGCTGGCCAACGCATCTCGAAACGGCAAGATGTCGCTGAGCGCCTGATGGCTGTACTCGGAATCCGAGATGACGACTCCGGCGATGAACGCACCGAGGGCGAGCGACAGTCCGATTCGATCAGAGAGCGCGGCGGTACCGATACAGATGAGAATCACCGTGAGGACGAAAACCTCGTGACTACGGGTCCCGGCCGCCATGTCGAGGAGCCGGGGCACGATGCGCCGGGAGAGAACCACGGTGAGAAGAGGCACGAAAAGGACCTGCAGGGCGACGACGAGAATCCGGATGCCGGCGACTCCATCTCCGGCGAGGAGCGGCGCGAGGAGCATCATCGGGACCACGCAGAGGTCCTGGAAGATGAGGATCGCGATGGCGGTGCGACCATGGGGAGAATCGAGCTCACCTCGATCGCCGATGACCTTGAGCACGATGGCCGTCGAGCTGAGGGCCACGAGCATGCCGAGAAAAAGTGCTTGCCGCCGGCTAAGAGGGCTCAGGCCGCCAATGCCGGCCGCGCTCGCCGCGGCGGCGCCGGTCCCGACCACGGCGATGGTGAGGAGCACCTGCAGGCCGCCGGACGTCACCAGCAGGCGGCGAACCTGACCCAATCCATCGAGCGAGAACTCGAGGCCGATGGTGAACATCAGAATGACGACCCCGACCTCGGCCAGGGTCTCCACCTCCTCGGCGTGGCCGATAAGGCCGAGACCATGCGGTCCGGCGATGACGCCGGCGATGAGGAATCCGACCAGGGCGGGGATACGCAAACGATGAAAGAGGAGGACCACCCCGACGCCGAGTAGGAGGAGGATGGCGATATCGCGAAGCAGGCCGCCGAGCATGCCCACAGCCTAACGCAACCTCGTGCCGGCGACGAGGGAGAATCGAGATAAGGTCGAGGAGCCGCTGGCGACGCGCGGCCGCGGAGCAGACCGATTGACGCCCAAGGGGTAGGAGGGCTAGCCTATCTCGTGCTCCCTTCAGCAACCCATTCGACGATCAGGATGAAATGAAGTTCGACACTGCGCTTCGCGAATACGTGCGGCAACGGATCGCCGAAATCGGCGCTGCGGACCTCCTCATCGGCATACCGGCTTACAACAGCGAAAAGACGATCGTCGGAGTGATGAAGACCCTCTATACCGGTCTCGAACGCCACTATCCGGATCTGAAGAGCGTCCTCTTCGTTTCCGATGGCGGATCACTCGATTACACGCGCGAGCTCGCCCAGCAAACCAAGTCCGAGAAGGTGCCGAAGATCGTCGCCATCTATCGCGGTCTCTCGGGCAAGGGGACCGCCTTGCGGGCGGTCTTTCAGGTGGCGGAACACCTCAAGGCCCGTGCCTGCGCGGTCTTCGATTCGGACCTGCGGAGCATCACCCCGGAGTGGGTCCCTACATTAATCGAGCCGGTGCTCAACCATGATCACGATTTCGTCAGTCCCCTCTATGTGCGTCATAAGTACGATGCCACGATCACCAATCACGTCGCTTATTCTTTGACCCGAGCGCTCTACGGAAAGCGATTGCGGCAGCCGATCGGCGGAGACTTCGCCTTTTCTCCTCGCCTGGTCGAGTTCTTCACTCACGCCGACGTCTGGGATTCCGATGTCGCCAAGTTCGGCGTCGACATCTGGTTGACGACCGTGGCCCTGAACGAAGGATTCAAGGTCTGCGAGGCGTACCTGGGAACCAAGATTCATGATCCCAAGGACCCGGCCGAACATCTCGGACCGATGTTTCGTCAAGTAGTGGGGACGCTCTTCGGCATGATGCCCCGTTACGAGGCCATTTGGCGGCGGGTGCAGGGCAGCGTTCCGGTTCCGATCATGGGATCTCCGGTGCCCGAGGAGCCACCGCCACTGCAGCCCTCTGTCGAGCGGTTGCATTCCAACTTTCGCGCCGGATTTGAGCATTTCTCCCCCCTCTGGCGCGAGATTCTCGCTCCGGAGAGTTACGCGGTGCTCGAGCAGCTGGCCGAGGCGCGGGTCGCCAATGCGGGCCTCGATCCACGCTCGTGGGCGCGGATCGTCTACGATTTCGCATATTCTTATCTTCGGTGGTCGCGCGATCGGTACAAGCTGGTCGAGATCATGACGCCGACTTACTATGCCCGCACGGCGTCCTTCATCCTCGAGACCGAGAAAATGACCACGACCGAGGCCGATCAGGTTGTCGAGCGTCAAGCCGAGATCTTCGAGGAGGAGAAGTCCTATTTCCTCGAGCGGCTCGAGAGCTGGGAGACGGTGACCGAGGCGTCGTGACCGAGCATGGCTGACTTCTACCAGACCGGCGTCATCACCACCTTCCATCACCTGGGCACAGGGAATGTCGCCCAGCTCGAGCAGGAGCTGGTCGAGGACGCCTCGGTGCACCCGATCGGCCTGGTCATCCCGTCGCTCGCCTCCGAGATGGATGGACAAGCGTTACCAGACATCGTTCAGAAGCTGGCCCAGGTTCCCTATCTCAACAAGATCGTCGTCGCTCTCGATCGTGCCTCGCC
>JBIOUT010000421.1:0-3328 GCA_044867365.1 Candidatus Eiseniibacteriota bacterium
ATCAGGCGGCTGTCAGCCTTCGACATCTCTCGTCCTTGCACCCTGCCTCGCGCCGCTATCCGCGCCGGCCGCTCGACGATCATTCGAGGGCGCCTCGCAGATCGGCGGGAGAATGGAATCCATGTCGCGCCAGATACTCGGCAAGAGCCGGGGCGATGCGTCCCGAGCCACCGGGCTCGACGTAGTTGGCGGTTCCCACCTCGACCGCGGTCGCGCCAGCGAGCAGGAACTCGATCGCGTCCGCCGCCTCGACGATGCCGCCGATGCCGACGATCGGGATGCTCACCGACCGCGCCGCCTCGTAGACCTTGGCCAGCGCCAGCGGCCGGATGGCCGGCCCGGACAGCCCGCCGGTGATCGTGTTGAGGCGGGGAGCGCGGCGCTCGATGTCGATCGCCATGCCGATGAAAGTGTTGACCAGACACACGGCATCGGCTCCCGACTCTTGCGCTGCGCGAGCGATGTCGCCGATTCGGGTGACATTGGGGGTGAGCTTGGCAAGGAGAGGCATGTCGGTTGCCTTGCGCACGGCGGCGACCACGCGCGCGCAAGCCGCGGGCTCGAGCGAGAGATCGAGGCCACCGGAGACGTTCGGGCAGGAAAGATTGAGCTCGAGCGCATCCGGCTGCCCCGGGATCTCGGCCAGACGGCGGGCGATGCCGACGTAATCCTCGACCGTCTCGCCGCCCACTGAGACGATGATGCGGGTGGGAAGCTCGCGCGAGCGCGGGAGCTTGTCGGCGATGAAGGCGTCGATGCCCATGTTCTCAAGGCCGATCGAGTTGAGCATCCCGGACGGTGTCTCGGCGATGCGCGGCGGCGGGTTCCCTTCGCGCGGCCGCGGAGTCACCGTCTTGGTGACGATGCCGCCGATCGTGGTGAAGTCGAGGAGCCCCGCCATTTCCACCCCGTAGCCGCAGGTACCCGAAGCGAGAAGAACGGGAGTGGCGAGCTCGAGGTCACCGATCCGGGTGCGGAGATCGACGCCGCTCGGCACGGTGGCCGGGGTGGTGGATGCAGCGCTCACAGGGTGGCGGTCCCCCGCGGCACGGTCGATTCGGCGTGCGCCATCGCCTCCCAATCGATGACATCACCGTGGAAGACCGGCCCTTCTTTGCAAACGGTGGCATAGCGGGCATTGCCGTCGCGCGGCCAGGGCGAATCGGCTCGCACGCGGCGCGGGATGACGCAGCCTCGGCACACGCCGATGGCGCATCCCATCGTGTTCTCGAGCGCCACCTGGGATTCGATGCCGGCGGCCGCCGCTTCCTCCGCCACCCGGCGCAGCATGATCTCGGGCCCGCAGGCGAGGATCCGCGCTCCCTGGCGGCTCGCCGCCGGCAGTCGGCCGATCTCCTCGATGAGGAGATCGATGACCGTCCCGCGATGACCGGCGCTGCCGTCGATCGTCGCCAGCCGGTGATCGGCGCCGCGGAGCCGCTCGAGTCCCCAGAGATGGTCGGCGCTCCGCGCACCGAAGAGGAAGACCACCGATCTCCGCTTGTCTTCGCCGGTCTCGAGCAACCGATAGAGCGGCACCGCTCCCCGGCCTCCGGCGACGAGGATGAGGCGGCTCGATTCACCGAGCGCAAAGGAGTTGCCGAGCGGACCGAGGAGATTGAGCCGATCTCCCGGGCGGAGGCTCGCCATGATGGCCGTTCCCATCCCCACCACCGCATACATGAGCTCGATCTCGGAGGAGCCGCGCGCGGTCGAGAATCCGAGAACACTGAACGGGCGGCGCAGGAGCGTTGCGCCCCCGAACAATCGGAGATGCACGAACTGACCGGGAAGCGGAGCGGGGAACTCGGCATCGACCTCGAGGCGGAGGATGGCGCCGCCGGGCGCCACCGGATGATGGGCCGCGACCCGGCCATCGCATTCGACCGGGGTGGGACGGGCCGCGTTCGCCAGGACGGCGCTCATGGCTCCGATTCTCGCCGGCGGCGATCCAAGGTATCGGGCGTCGATGGACGCTCCGAGGGCGGCACTCCCGAGTAAGGATCCGAAGATTCGAGCGAATCGGCGGCGGCGCCGGTCGAATCCGCCCGCGCGGAATCGCTCCTTGCTTGCACGCTATGTCTCCCCGCGTGAACGGAATCTCCGCCTGCATGAACGGCATCCCGGCGAGTGCGGAATGCCAGTGTGTCGCGCTCGAGCCGGGCGAGCGAATCGGCCGCCACCACCGCCGCCAGCGATTCGGCCCGGGCGACGGTCAGCGATTCGGCGGCCGCGACCGCCAGCGATTCGGCGGCGGCGACCACCCCCACGCCCAGCGAGTCGGCTGCCGTCCGCAGGCGCTCGAGCGCCACCAGCGAGTCGGCTCGGGCCCTGATCTTGAGCACCTGTCCCAGATAGATGGATAGCGAGTCGGCGGAGAGCAATCCCGCTTTCACTCCCGCCTGCACTCCGTACTCGGTGTTCGGATAGTAATCGAAGACCCGGCGATAAACCGCCGCCGCCGCCAGGGAGTCGCCGAGCTCGTGCTCCTGGATCCACGCCGTTGCATATGCCGCCTTGGGAGCGAGCTTGGATCGCGGGTAATCGCGCTCGACCGCTTGATACTGAACCAGCGCCTCCTGCGGCTTGCGCATCCGGAAGAGGGTGAGCTCGGCGAGGAGGAATCCCGCTTGTGCTTTCTTCTCCTCCTCGGCGCCCGAGGTCAGCTCCTGCCGGTACTGCCCGAAGAGGTCCAGGCTCTGCCGCCGGCCGGCGGCGAGATTGGCGAACTCGGAGCTGGGGGCGATCTGGCTCACCTTCGCATAGGCGGCCTTGGCCGCCTCGACATTGTCGAGGTGAAGCTCCTGGGTGAGCCCGATCTGGTACTGAGCCTGAGCGGCATAGTTGGAGGCCGGGAAGTCGCGGGTCACTCGCTCGTAGACGGCGAGCGCTTCGGGATGGCGCCCGAGATCGCCGAGGACCCGGGCGCGCGCGAGCAGGGTTCGCGGCAGATGGTTCGGGCCCGGCATCTCGCGCTCGAGCCGGGCGTAGTGCAGGAGGGCTTCCTTCTGGCGGCCGAGCCGCTCGAGACATTCGCCCACCTTGAGCTCGGCATCGAGCCGGCGCTCGGGAAGGGTCTGCAAGTTGACCAGCTCCCGAAAGTCGGTGAGCGCCGAGTCGGGAGCGTCGACTGCGAGATAGGCGTCGCCGCGCGCCTGCCGCGCGTCGGCCTCGATTGCGGACTCGACGTCGTGCGCCAGGAGCTCACTCAGCCCGACGATGGCGCGGCGATACTCCTTGCGCTTCACGTTGCTGCGCGCGAGATGAAAGAGCACCTCGCCTCGACGCTTGAATTTGGGCTGGTCGGCGAGCAGAGCCTCGAAGACCT
>JBIOUT010000422.1:0-7860 GCA_044867365.1 Candidatus Eiseniibacteriota bacterium
GCAATCCATGGCCGGAGCACCGGCCATGAAGCGGCGAGGAGGCTCTGCGCGCGCGCGCGCAACGCCTCGGCCTTGGCGAGCGCCCGGACGCCGAGCGCGATGCTCGGCCCAGGCTGCACCACTCCAAGATGGAGATTGATGCGCGCCGCTCGGGCGATGACCGCGGGCGGGCCGTTGATCCAGCCGAAGCGGAGACCACCCAGGCCGTACACTTTAGTCAGGCTCGAGGTAGCGACGATGTTGGGCGCCAGTGTTGCTGCGCTCACCGGCCGCTCTTCGAAGAGAAAGTCCCGGTAGACCTCGTCGACCAGGAGATAGGCCCCGACCCGCGCGCAGCGCTCGGCCAGGACCTCGAGCATCTCATCGCCGAGACGCACTCCGCTCGGATTATGAAGCTCGGTGATCGCGACGAGCCGGGTGTCGTCTCGGAGAGCGCGAGAGAGCCGGTCCGGGTCGAGACGAAACCCTTCGTTGAAGGGCCGCTCCACCCGATCGACGCGGCCGGCCAATCCCTCGATCTGGCGAAGGAGCGGCGTGTAGACCGGCTCTTCGACCACCGCGTGGCCGCCGTTATCGAGAATCGCCGCAGCCGCCAGGAAATTGGCGAGTGATGTCCCCTCGGTGGGAAACACCTGATCGGGTGACAATCGATAGCGTCCGGCAATCGCCGCCTTGGCGACGCCTGAGCCCAGGCCGCGCCCGGAGTCGAGGTCGAGCGGGAGATCGTTCGGCACGAGATCGAACCCTTGAGCCCCGAGCTCGCCGGCCTCGAGCTGCCGGATGCCGCTCGACCCGAGGAAGTTCAAGTCATTCCCGAGAGAACGATCCCACTCCAGGTATTCGACCTGGGGAAAACGCATGCGACTCGACCTCCCTTGAGCCGCCTGGTCAATCCCCGCGGCTCTCTTCTTGGAGTTATCCTCGTTGGACCTACCCTCACGCCCCCTGCACGCCCAGGTCCATTCATCCGGACGCGGGCGTTCGCCCGTGGGGTCGAGATGCCGTCACCGGGTTCCCCAGAAGGCGGGGACAAGAGCGTAACCAGTCTAGCAGCAACCGCTTGCGTTCGGAGGCCGGCGCCGACGCCGGCGCCCCGGAATGGAACGGCGGTTGCGTTGGCAAGCACCGGCGGAGAGCCGAGGTTCCCGAGTCGATGGCGCCCTTGCTCCGGCGTTCCATCCGGCCCTGGCCGCCGCCACCGGCGCGATCGCCCTGAGATCCTTGACCCGCAAGACCAACAACCGCGATCGATGAGCCGCGATCCCGAATCGCGATCGACGAACCCGGCCTGAGGAGGAATCAACATGCGTTTCAACCCGCTTCTTCTCTTGATCATCGGCTTGGCGAGCCTCTCCGTCTCCGGTTGCTTCCAAGACGAGGGAGTGACCGGACTCGATTCAGGCTCCGGTGCGCAAACCGACGATGAGGCCATCCGAGCCCTCATGAACGACGGCGACGACTACTTCGGGTCCGGCGCCGCGATGGGCGAGGAGCCGGTGACCGTGGAAGGAACAGAGGGCAAGTCGTCGCCGTCTGGGGCCCCGATCCAATCCTTCTACTTCATCCGGCGAATCACCCAACGGGACATCCATCGGGACATTCACATCGAGAATCCGCAGGAAGGACCTTCGATCGCCACGGTGTCGACGCTCGAGGACCTGCGAGGGATCTTTCGCCTGTTCGTCCATGACCCGAACCGCATTTATCTTCCCCGCATCATCGACAAGCCGCTCGTGGCTCAAGCCCGCTACAACGCCATGTTCGCCCGCCGTCATCGTCCCGAGAATGACCGCTGGAGGGGCTGGCGATTGATCAAGGTCTCGGGAGCCGAGATCGCGTCGGTGCCGACGACCAAGGAGATCGTGAGCCTCGAGATCTCATCGCCGTCGGTGAACCGCGTCATCACCGATCCGCTCGAGCTGGTGCCGGTGAGCGAGCTGCCGACCTTCCAGCCGGGAGAGCGGGTGACCCTGCGGGTGACCACCACCGACGAGAACGACTTCGTATTCCTGCACGTCGGCGGCCTCAAGGATGAGTTCCACCCGGTGGGTGGTGGAGTCTTCGAGGGGACATGGACGGTCGGCGACAGGATAGGACGCCGGCGGGTTGCGGTCGACGTCATCGACCGGGAAACGCTCTTCGACGACGAGGCCCCCTATGACTCGATGATCTGGGCCTTCCACTTCCGGGTGCGTGGCGAGGGCGATCCCGACTTCGCCGCCAACTAACTCCGCTCCGCAAGAGCGTCGCCCTCAGTTCCACCCTTTAGGCCGCGAATCAGGGCCCGGGGTCGTCCCGGGCCCTTGGCATGGGTGCTCGGCGCGCCACCATCGCCATCGCCGGCCTCCGGCCCGCAGGGGCTCCTGGGCCGCATTTGCTGAACATTGGGACCAGGTTCGACGTCTATAAGGCGATTGAGAAGGGAAGAACCGTCCCTGGTCGAGATGGTAGCTTTCCTGGTCATCCAACCCACCCGGAGGTGCATTCGGATGCCACGTCGCCCACCCGTCCCCGTCTCTCTCGTCCCCGCCGTCACCTCTTGCGTCCTCGGCGTCACCTTCATCCTGGCGCTCAGTCTCACTCCCGCCTGGGCGGAGTCGCGGCGCACCCAGGAGGTGACGAAGCGCTTCCCGAATGTTCGCGGCGTGGTTCGGTTCGAGAACATCGCCGGATCGGTCACCGTCGGCAAGGCGGAAGGAGATGCCACCACGGTGAAGGCTGTCATTCATGCCATCGGCGATACCGACCAAGAAGCGAAAGAGCTCCTCGATTTGCTGAAACTCAGCTTCTCGGAGAAGGGGGGCGACCTGCACATCGACGCTCGCTATCCACTCGATCGATACGACACGTATCACTATCCCGAGTTCGATCATTCGGGCAGTTCCACGAGCACCTCGTCCGAGGACGGACAAAAGGTCGTGGTCACCACCCGCAAGACTCGCGATGCGGTGCCCCTGTGGGTGGATCTCGAGCTCCGGGTCGAGCCGGGAGTCGGGGTGCAGATCAAGGAGATGGCGGGCGACATCGACGTCTCGGGCGTCGAGGGGCCGGTGAAGGTGGAGAACGGCTGGGGCGACATGACGATTACCGGAGTCAAGGGCGACCTTCTCGCCGACACCGGTTCGGGGGATGTCTCCGTGCGCGGCCATCGAGGCAAATCCGTCGTCGATACCGGATCGGGTCAGGTGGTGGTGGAAGACGTGAACGGCGCCGTTGACGCGGAAACAGGATCGGGCGACATCCAGGTCCTAAAGGTGATGGGAAGCGTGCGAGTCGAAACCGGATCCGGAGACGTCGAGCTGAGCGACGTCAAGGGCGCCATCAGCATCGAAACCGGTAGCGGCGACACCCGAATCTCGAGCGCCGAGGCCGAGGAAGTGAAGGTCGATACCGGCTCGGGGACGATCTCGATCGACAGCCCGGCCCTCTTTCGCGATCCCGGGGCGGCGGTGGCTCGCTTCGACACCGGCTCGGGGGATGTCGTCCTCCAGGTCGATGACAAGGTGTCGATGCTTCTCTATTTCTCGAGCGGGAGCGGCAGGGTGAGAAGCCCCCGAGCGCTCGAAGGCCGCATCGAGCGGGTAGGCCGCGAGGGTGAGGAGCGCCGTTACCGGATCGGCGGTGATGCGAGCCACGTGACCGTGGGCACCGGGTCGGGGGACGTCGTCCTGCGACTGGCGGGACAATAGTTCGCAGGCAGCCCCGCCTTCCCGATAGCTTCGCCCCGCTTCCGCCTCCGCATCGTCTAGAATAGATGGTGGCCAAGGCGCCCCATCTTTTTCTATGACCACCCTTGCCCCTCTCACGGTGCTCAGGCACAGCCAGACCGACGAGGTGCTCGCCTATCTCGCCTCGGATCCGGTCGAGAGCGTCTTCCTGCGCGGCCTGATCCTCCGCACCGGTCTCGACCTCGGCCTCCGTCACGGATGCTTCGTCGCCTATCGCTCTCCCGCCGGCGCACTCGGGGGAGTCATGTTGATGAGCACCCTCGTCGTGCCTTTCGTGACCATGCCCAAGGCCGTCCCCCAGCTCGCCGAGGCGCTCATCTCGTCGACCTACACCGTTCGCAACATCGTCGGGCGCCGGAAGACGGTCGAGGCGCTCTGGGACGCCATGCAACCTTGGCGAGCGCGTCCACGGCTCTATCGGCAATCGCAGCCGGTCTACCTGGTGAATCGTGACACCTTGCGCTACACGCCGGCCCCTGCGGTCAGGCGCGCGTCGCTCGCCGATCTCGAAATCCTGGTTCAATCGGGCGCGGCGATGAACATCGAGGAGGTGGAGGAGGACCCGCTGGCCACCCGGCCCGATCTCTATCGGAGCTTCGTCCGCGATCGCATCTTGCGCGGAGATGAATTCCTGTGGACCGACGACCAGGGCATCTGCTTCAAGTGCAATGTGAGCTCCCGGACTCCGGAGGTGGCACAGATCGAGGGGGTCTACACGCCGCCTGAGCGACGCCGGCAAGGATTCGCCACCCGAGGACTGAGTGAGGTCTGTCGCCGACTGCTCGCGCACACCGGCGCCCTGAGCCTCTATGTGAACGACTTCAATCGCGGGGCGATTGCACTCTACGAGCGTCTCGGATTCGAGCGCACCTTCGAATACCAGTCGATCTTCTTCGATTGACCGTGAGGCCGCCGGCCACGCGGAGTGCTGCGGCGCCGAGCGCGGGGCCTTCTGGGCGAACTCTCCAGATGTGGGGACGGGGAAGGGACCTGGACGCTCCCCGCGTACTACCCTCGCCGGGCCCCTCCCCCGCTGATTCACCCCCGCAGGCGAGTCAATGCAAGGCGCATGCCCGGGTCATGCCGGCGTGATTCACGCCTTTCCCATCGCTCAAACAATGAGAAGCATTGCGCTTCTCTTTCCCATTCAGACACTCGTGCGCCGCCCGGCGTGTCGCCCGCGATCCACAGGTCGTCGAAACCTCGACGGAGCGGCGTCCAAGGTGACGATTCGATGAAGATTCGCCGCGTCGACGGCGGCGAGCATGAGCGGGCTAGGCGGCAACGAGAGGGCGTGCGAGAATCCGCTTCATCGTCCAGTCGGAGATCGAATCATGCTCCCATCCCCCATTCGCATCGGCCTAGTCGGCACGGGTCTCCACGGCCTTCGCTATGCGCGGCATATCCTCCATGATGTCGCGGATGCGCGACTCGTCGCCATCACTCGCCGCGACAAACAAGCCGGCCGGGCGCAGGCGGCCGAGCTCGGATGCGATTATGTGACGAGCGTCGAGGAGCTGGTCGCCCGCCCGGATATCGATGCGGTCGTCGTCGTGACTCCACCGGCGGCGCATCTCGTCCCCGCGCTCGCTTCGCTTCGATCCGGCAAAGCGGTATTGGTCGAGAAGCCGATGGCGGCGAGCGTCCGAGAAGCCGAGGAGCTCCGGCGGGCGGTTGAACTGACCGGAGGCTCGCTCATGGTGGCGCAAACCCTGCGCTACAACTCCGTCCTCAAGACGGTTCGGGAACGATTGGGAAAGCTCGGCCGAATCGTTCAGGTGCGAATGGCGCAGCGTCTCGAGCCCAGTCCCCTCGCCTGGCAGCACGAGCATCAAGCGGTTGGAGCGGGCTCCATCCTGCTCACCGGGGTTCACATGTTCGATGCGGTGCGGTGGCTCTTCGATGACGAGGTCGGCGATGTCTTCTGCCGCGCCGAGCGGGTGCACAACCTCTCACACGAAGATTTCTTCGCCGCGAGCGTTCGGCTCGCACGCACCGGCATCCACGCCGACCTCGAGGTATCGAACTTCACCGACAGCCGGAGCTGTCGCATCGAAGTGGTGGGGGAGGCGGGGCAGCTCTTCGGCGACTATTGGAACCACCGTCTCCTCTTCGGGAGTGGACGCGAGGAGCGCGAAGAGTCGCTGCCCGAGGAAGTGCTCACCGTCCAGGCGACGGTCAATGATTTCTGCCGGAGGCTGGTCGGCGGGCGTGAGATGCCGATCACGGTGGTCGACGGATTGCGGGCGATCGAGATCGCCGAGGCGTGTATCGGCTCGGCTCGCACCGACAGCATGATCACCCTTGCCCCGGCGACTCTCGGCGGCTCAGCAGCCGCCCCCGGCTCGGTCGCCTCGCCTGCTACGCCCGCCCGCAGTCTCGCCTAGCCGCCCGATCGTCCCGCCGGGTGTTCCGCCCGGACACATCTTTGCAACTTCGAGCGGGCCCCGGCACGCCCCTGGCGGCTCCCGCTCAAGGAGCGCGGCTTTACGGTCGATCCGATTACCTGGTGGAAGGGGGCTCCCCGGAATGTCCTGCCGGATTGCACAGCTCGTCCGACACCAGTGCCCTGACCTCCGGAACCCCCTTCACCATTAAACCCTGAGATCCTGCCGGATGCGCGATCGAGGGACTGCCGCCGGCGGGATTGCGGCGAGACGTTAAACGTCCTCTTCGGGAGGCTCTCTTGCGACTCGGCGAGTTTCTGATCATGCGCGGGCGCGTGTCCAAGACGGATGTGGACATGGCCTTCCGGATGCAAGTGGTCACCAATCACATGATCGGCGTGGTGGCCGTCGATCACGGTTTCCTCACTCCGTCCGAGCTCGAAAAGGTGCTCCGCCACCAAACCGAGGCGAAGCAGCATATCCCCTTCGGTGAGATCGCGATCGGCCTCGGCTTTCTCAGCCGCAACGAGCTCGACGAGCTCCTGCGGATCCAGACCGAGGATCGGCTCAGGATCGGTGAAGTGCTCGTCCTTCAGTCACGCCTCACCGAACAGGAGCTGATCGGTGAGCTGAAGGCCTACAGCAAGTTTCAAGCAGCGGAGAACGGTCGCCGCTCCGCCTGACGCCCGCCCGAGAGCCCCCGACCTCTTACGCGCCGCCCTCCTACGCGCCGCCTCCTACGCGCCGGGCTCGACCCGAATCGGGATCCGCGCCCCGCCCCCTCTCCCGAGCACCTGCATCGAGATCTTGGCCGCCAGCTGCCCGGCGATGGCGCGGAACGCCTCGCTCGCCGGGGATTGGGGATGGCTGACGATCATCGGCGCTCCGGCGTCGCCGCCGGCGCGAATGCGCGGATCGATGGGGATCGAGCCCAGGAAGGGGATGCCGAGCTCGGCCGCCGCCCGCTCGCCGCCGCCGCGGGCGAAGATATCGTGGACCGTGTTGCAGTTCGGACAGACGAAGCTCGCCATGTTCTCGACCAGGCCGAGAGTGGCGATGTTGACCTTGTCGAACATGCGCTTCGCCCGCACCACATCGGCGAGGGCCACTGCCTGCGGTGTCGTCACCACGACCGCCCCGACCACCGCCACTCGCTGGGCGATGGTGAGCTGAACGTCCCCGGTCCCGGGCGGTAGATCGACGACCAGATAATCGAGCTCGCCCCACGAGACGTCGCGCAAGAGCTGGATCACCGCCCCATTGAGCATCGGCCCGCGCCAGATCATCGCGGTATCGGGATCGACGAGATAACCGATCGACATGACCTCGATGCCGTGCCCGGTCAGCGGGCGGACGCGGTTGGCGTGGAGGGTCGGCCGCTCATCGATCCCCATCATGATCGGGATCGAGGGACCATAGATGTCGGCATCGAGAAGCCCGACTCGCGCGCCCGTCTCGCCCAGAGCCACCGCCAGATTGATCGCCACGGTGGATTTGCCGACCCCGCCCTTGCCCGAAGCGACAAGCACGATGTTCTTGACCGAGGGGATCAAGTTCTCGCCGCCGGGCGCCGGCTGCGCCCCGCGCACCACCGCCCCCCAGCGGACCTCGACCTCTTGGACTCCGGGGAGCGTGCGCACCGCCCGCTCGCAATCTGTCTGGATCTGCGGCTTGAGCGGACATGCCGGGGTCGTGAGCTCGACGACAAAGGACACCCGACCGTTTTTGATTTGGACGTCCTTGAT
>JBIOUT010000423.1:0-3506 GCA_044867365.1 Candidatus Eiseniibacteriota bacterium
GAATTTGCGCCTCGTTCAGCAGCTCTTTCCGGTGCGGGTGGTGCTCCGGAATGGAGCCGTGAGCGTGCTCGGAGAGTCGACTCCGGTCGCCGACGCCGCCCGCGTCCTCGGCAAGATGCTGAGCAAGGCGCGGCGGGGGGAGGCGGTGGAGGAGTCCGACATCTTGCAATGGAATTCCGGAGCGGCAGGAGGATCACCGCGGGTGATCACCGTCGATGCCGCCACCGTACGCGCCCGCAGCGCCGGTCAGGCCGCCTACGTCGAGGCCATTCGCACCCACGATCTCGTGTTCGCCATCGGACCCGCGGGAACCGGCAAGACCTTCCTGGCGGTGGCGATGGCGGTGCGGGCGCTGCGCGACCGCGAGGTGGAGCGGATCCTCCTGGTCAGGCCGGCGGTCGAGGCCGGCGAGAGCCTGGGCTTTCTCCCCGGAGACTACCGGGAGAAGGTGGATCCTTATCTCCGGCCGCTCTACGACGCGCTCGGCGAGCTCATGCCCCTCGAGCGGATGCGCAAGCTCATGGAGCTCGGAGTGATCGAGATCGCTCCGCTCGCCTACATGCGAGGGCGCACGCTCAACCGCGCTTTCGTCATTCTCGATGAGGGTCAGAACACGACCGTCGGCCAGATGAAGATGTTTCTGACCCGGCTCGGCAGCGGGTCGAAGGCGGTCATCACCGGCGACATCACCCAGGTGGACCTGTCGAACCCCGACGACTCCGGGCTCAAACGAATCCAGCCGATTCTCGCCGGAGTGTCAGGAGTCAAGTTTGTGTACTTCAACGAAGAGGATGTGGTTCGGCACAAGCTCGTCCGCGACATCATCAAGGCATTCGAGCGCCTTGCCGCGGCGCGCGAGGGCGAGGGAGCCGCTCCTCCTGATTCCAATGCGGCATCGGCCGCCCCGGGCGCGGCATCGGCCGCACCGGGTGCGACATCGGCCGCCCCGGGCGAGCTACAGGCTCCGACGGTTAAGCCGGACACCCCGGCCGAGTGATCGCCGTGCCGATCAGTGACGCCATGAACCGCCCACGCCGCAGAGATCGAACGCTTCGCCGCCGCCCACTCGAAGGGAGGACGCCGCCGCGCTGGCTGGTGCTCTTGGCGCGGGTGCTCCTGTTCATCTCGATCCCGCTTCTCGCCCACTTCCTGTTCCCGCTCGCTTCGGACGAGTTCTCGGCCGACTTCCGTGAAGGCGACATCTCGGAGCGAGAGATCATCGCTCCCTTCACCTTCCCGGTGCGCAGGGAAGGGGCTGAGCTCGAGCGTGCGCGGGCGGAAGCGACGCGAGCGGTGCCGCCGGTCCTCGATGTCGACGCCGCCATGGCCGGAGAGGCGATGCAGAAGCTCCATCGCCTGGGCCGGGAGCTGGTGCGTCCGCCGTCGGAAGGGCTGCCGATCGAGGAGCTCCGCTCCTCGCTCGAGCGCCGATTCGGGCTCCGGCTTTCACCGCAGACGATCGAATTCCTGCGGACCACCAGCGGCCAATCGGTCCTCGATCAGGCGTCCCGTTTCCTCGGACAGACTCTGTCGAAGGCGATCGTCAACAGCGAGGTGGCGGCCATCCTGGTCACTCACGATGTGGTCAATGCCCGCCGGGGGACCAGCGATTTCTACCGGCCGTCGGCCGAGATCTTGATCGAGAGCGATCTCGACCCGGTGATCGATGCCGCCTCGGCCGAGGTGACGCCCGATACGCCGGCGGCGCGGGTCGCCTTCCGCGAGCTGGTGCGACCGCTGCTCGTGCCCAATGCCACCTACAACCGGACCGAGACCGAGGGCAGGATCACTCGCGCCCGCGAAGAGGTGCCCGAGCTCGCCGGGATGGTCCACCGCGGGGAGCGCATCATCGACTCGCATGAACGGATCACCGCCGAGCAGATCCGCAAGCTCCAGTCCCTGGTCGCTTACCAGCGTGAGATGGAGATCGGAGGTCGATTCGGAGGCGGGGTCCTGGCCGCCCTCGGACGGGCGGGGGTGATCTGGCTTCTCATCCTGGCGCTCCTCATCTATCTCCACCGGTTGCATCCGCGGATCTATGGCGAGCTGAGATCGCTATCGCTCATCGCCGCGCTCGGGGCGCTCGAGCTCGTGGCGGTCTACTTGATCGTCGATCGCTTCCAGCAGTCGGAGCTCCTGGTGCCGGTGGCCTTGGTTCCGCTCCTCGCCGCGATTCTGCTCGGGCGGGGAGCAGCGCTCTTTCTCGCCTTCACCGGCCCGCTCATGCTGGCGGCGATCAAGGGCTTCGGCGCCGATTTCCTGGTTGCTTCCTCGATGTCGGGGATGGCGGCGGTCTTGACCTCCGCCAACCTCAAGCACCGGCACCAGCTCTACCTCCCGGTCCTCTTCGTGGCCGGGGTCAATCTGATCGTCGTTGTTACCCTCGGGCTCGCGCAGCGCGCCCCGGCTTCCGACATCCTGAGCAAAGGAGTGCAGGGAATACTCGGCGCCATGCTGGTGGGGGTGCTGGCCCTCGGCCTGCTGCCGGTCTTCGAGAAGCTCTTCCGGATCACCACCAACTTCACCCTGATCGAGCTTCTCGATCGCAATCATCCGCTGCTCAAGCGGATGGCGATCGAGGCCCCGGGCACCTTTCATCATTCGATGCTGGTGTCGGAGCTGGCGCGCGAGGCGGCGGAGGCAGTGGGCGGCAATGCGCTCCTCGCTCAGGTCGGGGCCTATTACCACGACATCGGCAAGATGGCGATGCCGGAATACTTCATCGAGAATCAGACCGGAAAGAATCGCCACGACAGTTTGACCCCGACCATGAGCTGCTTGATCTTGGGGTCGCATGTGCGCGACGGCATGCAGATGGCGCGCGAGGCTCGGTTGCCGCGCGAGATCATCGATTTCATCCCCGAGCACCACGGGACCAATTTGATGTCCTACTTCTTCCACAAGGCGATGGAACGCGACGCCAATCTGGAGGAGCAGGATTTCCGCTACCCGGGACCGACTCCTGGACGCAAGGAGACGGCCATCGTCATGCTTTCCGACTCGGTGGAGGCGACCGGCCGCTCGCTCGAGGATCCCACTCCGGGTAAGATTCGGTCGATCGTCAAGCAGATCATCGATCTCAGGGCGGCGGAAGGGCAGCTCGACCATTCGGGCCTCACCCTGGCGGATCTGGCCAAAGTGCGTGAGGTCTTCGTCTCGGTGCTCGATCGGTTCTTCCACGGTCGCATCGCCTACCCGGAAGCGGCGCTGCGCGCGCGGCGGGAGAACGGCGGTCGCCGCTCGGGCCTGCAGGGCGAAGAGATGCCGGCGCGCACCGATGAGGGGAAGCGCGAGGTCCGGCGAGGGGCGCGGCGTGAGGTGGCGCTCTCCGACGGCAGCGCGTCGGTGGTGAGCCCGCGCCAGGACAAGGATGATGCGCATCCAGGTGATCGATCGACAACGGCGTCTCCCGGTGGTGAAGAGCGCGCTCAAGACGATCGCCCGAGTCGCGCTCACGGTTGAGGACCCCGGATCCCGATCGGCGGTGGGGGGCGGAGGCTTCGATG
>JBIOUT010000424.1:0-6178 GCA_044867365.1 Candidatus Eiseniibacteriota bacterium
CCAGGAGCCCGGCCAATGCCGCCCCCACCCCGCCGAGGAGGAGGCCGGCGAGAAAGAGGATGGAGATCGCGAGCCCCTCCGGCAGGCCGGCGCCGGCAAGGGCAGCCACCGCGCCCCGTCCGACATAAAAGGTGAAGGCGGCCGACAGATAACCCCCCACCGCCATGAATCCCGCATGTCCGATCGAGAACTGACCGGTGAAGCCGTTGATCAAGTTGAGACCGACAGCCAGGATGATGTTGATCCCGCTCAGCATGGTGATCTGGAGGAAATAGGGATTCACCAGATTGGGCAACCAGGTGCCGACCCCGAGCACCACGGCGAGAAGGACAGCGATTCGCCCGAGCCGCGCCCTCAGGCTCATACCTTCTCCACCTCACGCTTGCCGAGAAGTCCCGTCGGTTTGAAAAGCAGGATCAGGATGAGGATCGCAAAGGAGATCGCATCTCGGTAGGTGGGCGCCAGGTAAGCGACGACCATCGTCTCCGCCACCCCCATCACCAGGCCGCCCACCATCGCTCCGGGAATGTTGCCGATCCCGCCGAGGACCGCGGCGACGAAGGCCTTGAGTCCGGGAAGGAGGCCCATGAGGGGATCGACTCGCGGCAGATAGAGGCCGACGAGCACTCCGGCGGCGGCGGCGAGAGCGGAGCCCAGGGCGAAGGTGAAGGCAATGATCGAATCGGTGGGAATGCCCATGAGCCGCGCCGCGTCCGCATTGAAGGAAACGGCGCGCATCGCCTTCCCCACCCGGGTTCGATGGACGATGAGCTCGAGCACCCCCATGAGAACGAGCGAGACCCCGAGAACCAGGAGCTGATGACTGCCCATGACGATCGATCCCAGCTCGACGCGCTGGCTCTGGATGATTTCGGGGAAGGCGCGGGGGCGGGCGCCGAAGACGACGATGCCCAGGTTCTCGAGGAGAAGCGACACACCGATGGCGGTGATGAGCGAGGTCAGGCGTGGTTGCCGGCGCACCGGTCGGTAGGCGGCGCGCTCGATGATCACTCCCAGCGCGGCGCACGCCGCCATGGCGAAGACGAGCACCAGGAATGCCTTGCCGAGTGAGGGCTGGCTGCCGGCGCGGAGCCAGGTGGCGCAGAAGAGCCCGGCGTACGCCCCCACCATATAAACGTCGCCGTGCGCGAAGTTGATCAGGCGGAGGACGCCGTAAACCATGGTGTAGCCGAGGGCGATCAGGGAATAGATCGACCCCCAGGCGATACCATTGACCAGCTGTTGGAGGAACTCCTGCACCGAAACGCCCGCCGCCCGTTGGACCGCCGAGCGAAGCCGATCTCGGCCGCCGAGCTACGGCTCGATCGTGGTCACGTACTCATAGCCGCCCTCGGGCTTGACCGCCAGGACGACGGCGGGTTTCACCGCATTCCTGTGCTCGTCGACCGAGATCGAGCCGGTGACGCCTTGGAGACCGCGCACGCCGGCGAGGATGTCACGGAGCTTGGCGCGGGCCTGAGCACGATCGGTGCGCGCCTTCTCGCCGCTCTTGGACGGCCCGCACAGGCTGGAGAAGGCGGCGGTATCTTCCTCGGAGAGACGGCGGAGACCGGCGGCCAGGAACTGGGCCGCATCGTAGCCGAGAGCGGCGAGCGCATCGGGCACATCGCCGAAGCGGGCCTTGTACGCCTGGACGAAGCGCTGCACGGTCGGGCTCTGATCATCGGTCGAGTAATGATTGGAGAAGAAGGTGTTGCGCAACGCATCGCGTCCCAGGGAATGGAGCTCGGGAGAATCCCAGCCGTCCCCGCCGAGGAGCGGGACCTCGATCCCCATCTCGCGGGCCTGGCGGACGATGAGGCCGACATCCCCGTAATAGCCCGGAATGAAGATGGCCTCGGGCTTGTGAGCCTTGAGCGCCGTGAGCTGAGCGCGAAAATCGGTGTCGCCGGCCGAGTAGGACTGATCAGCGACGATGGTGCCGCCGAGCCCGGTGAATGTGGTGGTGAAGAAATTGCCGAGCCCCACTGAATAGTCGTTGCGAATATCGCGCAGGATGGCCGCCTGGCGGATGCCTTTGTTCTCGTAGGCGAACTTGGCCATCACCGTGCCCTGAAATGGGTCGATGAAGCAGACGCGGAAGATGTAGTCTCCGGTCTCGGTGACTCTCGGGTTGGTCGAGGAGGGGGTGATCATGGGCACGTGCGCTTCCTGGCAAATCGGGGCGGCGGCAAGGGAGCAGGAGCTCTGGATGTGGCCGAGGACGGCGATCACTCCGTCTTGATTGATCAGCTTGCGCACCGCAGTGGCCGATTCCTCGGCTCGACCCTGATCATCTTCGATGATGGTCTTGAGCTGCTTGCCGGCGACCCCACCCCCCTGGTTGATCTCGTCGACCGCCATGACGATCCCGTTCTTGGTCGATTCACCGAAAGTAGCGGTCTGGCCGGTGAGGCCCATGTAGCCGCCGACCAGGATGTCCTGCGCGCCGCCCCCACCGCCACATCCGGCGGCGCCGAGGAGGAGCAGAGCAACACCGCCATACGCGACGAACCCCATGATGCGGGCGCGAAGATGGGTCATCCGCAGAACCCGAGGGCGCATGTTCTCTCCTTGACGAGAATCGAAGTGACCGGGAGATCGAGCGAACTCACTTGCACTTAGGACCGCTGGAAGCGCCGGCAATCTAGCAGGTGCCGAGTCGAGGGTCAACTTGCGGGAGGGCGAGGAAGGCTGGGGACGGCCACCCGGGGACTGCCGTGCACAGGGGGAATGTCATGCAAGGTGGAATTCTCGGCTTCGCTCTCGCCGGTGGGAAGTCGCTTGCTCCGGCGATCTCCCCCCGGACCTGCCGCCGACGATGGCGGGTGAGTGCGTGGGCGGGACTCCTTTTCATGCTCCTCGGGCTCGGGTGCGGGGGGCCGCGTCCGAGCCGTCCGCCCTCGACCGAGATCGAAACCACCGCCCATCGCGCCTACCGCCGGCTCACCGAGTCGCTCGCCATCGACACGCGATCGGTGCGCGGTCGCAAGATTGTCCTCGATCCCGGCCATGGCGGCGGCTATCGCGGGGCGACGGGGGTCGAAGGGACGGCGGAAGCGGACGTCAATCTCGCGGTCGGGCTCTTTCTTTGGGGTCTTCTCACCGATGCCGGGGCGGATGTGCATCTCACGCGAACGGCCGACCGCGACTTCGTGGGCGGCGGGGTCCAGCCGCCGATCATCCAGGGCGGCGTTGCGGAAGCAGGGTCGGCGAGCGACGCTCCGGCTCTCGCCTCTCCCGAATCGCTGCGCTCCGATCTCGCGGCGCGCACCGCGCTCGCCAATGCCATCTCTCCCGATCTCTTTCTCTCCATCCACCACAATGCCGACGCTTCCGGCGATACGACCCGCAACCAGACCCTCACGTTCTATCGTCTCGGCGATCCCGGCGCCTCGCTCGATGCGGCGCAAGCCATTCATCGCCACCTGATGCGCAATCTCGGCACAGCGAGCGGACAGGTGATGCCCGGGAACTACCATGTCCTGCGCAATTCGAACGCGGGAGCCGCGGTACTCGGAGAGCCCTCCTTCCTCACCAATCCCATCTTCGAGGAGAAGCTCGTGCGCACCGATCGAGTGGAGCTCGAGGCCACCGCCTACTTCCTCGGCGTCGTCGATTACTTCGCCCGCGGCACCGCGCGAGTGACCGAGATCGCCCCGCGTGACACCACTCTCGATGCAGCGACGGTGGAGCTCAAGGCGGATTTCAAGGGGTCCCCGATCGATCCGGCAACGGTCGAGTTCCTTGTCGACGGCAATCGACTCGCCGCCACACCTCTCCCCCCGCCCCCGGGAGGAGCGTCCTCCGGCGAGGCAGCCGAGGCCTCCTTCACCGCCTCCCCCTCCGGCCCGCTCGACAATGGAGCTCACGAGCTCTCGGTCAGCGCCCGTTGCCTAGGAGGAAACGCCGTCCCTTCCATCTCGACCCGGTTCAAGATTCGGCGGCCGCCCGCAGAAATTCGCGCCGAGGCCTGGCCGCCGTGGAACGGGCGCGAACGACCGGGACCTCTCGGAGTCCGGGCGACCGTCCGTGATCGCCTGGGATTCCCCGTCGCCGACTCGACCTCGGTCGAGCTCACCGCCCCGCGCTCGGCGGTGTCCCCGACCCGGGCTGGAGAAGCCGTCTTCCAGATTGACGAGCCGCTCTCCGCCGGCGGAACCTGGCGGGTGCGATCCGGGGCCGCGGAGGCAAGCGCTCCCGTCGTCATCCCCGGCGCCTCGCCGTCCTGGTCGGGGCGGCTCAAGGATGCGCGAAGCGGGGAGCCGATCGCCGGCGCCGAGATCCGCGACGGCGACGGCGGGCCGCTCCTCGGCCGGAGCGCCGCCGGAGGCGGATTCGGGGTGCGGGCCCCGGAGAAAGAGCTCGCGATCAGCGCCCCCGGCTACCTGCCCGAGTTCCTGGTCGGGAAATGGACCGAGCCGGTCCTGAGCCCGGTGCTCGCCGGAGTTCTTCACGGCCGGCGCATTGCGGTCGATGCGGCGGGCGGCGGCAGCGAGCCGCTCTTCGTCTCCCCGACCGGGGTTCGAGCTTCCGACACCGCCCTCGACGTCGCCCGCCGCCTCGGGGTGGAGCTCCGGCGGAGTGGCGCTCTTCCCCAGCTCACCCGCACCGACGACCGTACCTTGCCGCCGATGGCGCGGGTCGAGGATGTCGAACGTGGGGGCGCCGAATGGGTGGTAATCATCGGAGCGGAAGGCAAGGGCAGGGTCGGTCACTATCCGGGGAGCGACCGCGGAATGTCGCTGGCCTCGGCGATCGCCCGAGAAGTCGAGGCGGAAGCGGGGATCCGCTTGCCGGTCGGCCCGGTCGTCAACCCCTTTCTCCAGCAAACCAGCATGCCGGCGGTTGAGCTCTTGCTTCCCGTCCCCGGCGATGCGGCAACCGAGGAAGAGCACCTCGACCTGGATTTCCGCCGGCGGCTTGCTCGCGCCCTCCTCCTCGCCCTGGCTGAAGAAGCTGGGCTCGACCTCCAGACCCAGGGGACCGCTCTCCTCACCTGCCCCGCCGAGCACGTCCTCGTCGATGGGACGACGGTCGTCCCCACGATGGGCAGGTCGCTCCTCCTGCGCGCCCTCGAGCCCCTCCCGGCTCATCATCGGGCGGCGAGCCTCGACATGGACGGCAAGCTCGGGGAAGCCGCCGTCTTCTCGGTCGGTCCGGGAGATTCGGTGCGATTGGGGCTTCGCTGACCGGCTGCGAAAACAATCGCCCATGCGCCGGCGGATCCCTGGGACCCCGACCGGATCTCCGGGGGTAAATCCTCGTCGTGTGCTCGGATCCCGGACCGGGGCTCGGGCACGCCCTTTCACCGGCGAGCGGCATCCGGTAGCATCGATAGCCGTTCCCCCAACCCAACTTTGGATTCAAACGCCATGAATGTTCCCGCCCCGCCGCCATTCCCTTCCGGCCGCCCGCGAGCTTCCGCCTTCCGGGAGGCTGCCGGCATCATCCTCGCCGGTATCGTCCTCGCCATCACCGCCAACGCCCTCTCCCCTCGAGGCATACCGCTCGTCGGCGACTTCTCCCGCGGCGCCGCCTGGGCCAATCGCAGTGAGAAAGAGCTCGCCGAGCTTCCGAGCGAGATCGGCGCCGACGAGGTGGAAGCGGCGATCGCCAAGCAGGACAGCGAGCTCGTCCTGATCGTCGACGCCCGCGCCCCCGAGGACTACATCGCCGGCCACATCCCCGGCGCCCTCAACTTGCCGTCCGACCAGTTCGACGCCGCCTTTCCCGCCCTCTCCGACACCTTGAGCGTCGCTTCACGGCTCATCGTTTATTGCGACGGAGGCGACTGTGAGCTGAGCCACGATCTGGCCACCCAGCTCAAAGAGCGCGGGTTCAAGGCGGTTCAGCTCTTCACCGGCGGCATCAACGGCTGGATCGAGGCCGGCAAGACCGTCAAGGAGGGGAAGGAGCCATGACCGCGGTCAGAGGAGCTGCGGTCGTCGACCGCATCCTCCTCGGATTGCTGTTCATTTACGCCAGCCACTCCAAGATCCTCGATCCAGCTGGCTTCTCACGCACGATCTTCTACTATCGCTTGTTGCCGCCGCAGGCGGTCAACACAGTCGCCATCATCCTTCCCTGGATCGAGCTCCTGGTGGGGGCCCTTCTCATCATCGGCTTCAAGGTCCGGGGGGCGGCTCTCGTCGCCACCGCCTCGATGGTGGTCTTC
>JBIOUT010000425.1:0-4393 GCA_044867365.1 Candidatus Eiseniibacteriota bacterium
TCTCGACGCCAAGATCCTGGTTCAGACTCTTCCCGCCGTCCTTTCCTGCCGGGGCGCTTATTAGACGGCCGCCGGCAATACACCCCGAGGAGCCACCCAGCGGAGCGTCATTCCCTCCCCACGCCCCGCCCTGGGTGGCAGGCGGTGCCGCCGGGCATCGCGCCTCGATAATCGGCGCCGTTCCCGGGTCGGCAGATTCGCCCTCTCGTCATGCCGCAACCGACATCGCTTCGCTGGACACGGCTTCGCTGGGCGGTTGATCGCGCCCGCGCCATGTCGGTGCCCGAGCTCGTCTGGCGCGCCGAGGGGGCGCTGAGGGCCCGGGGCGGGCGCCTTCTCGATCGCCTGGGCCTGGGGTTGGATCGGTTGCCCCTTGCCGAGGCGGCACATCCGGGGCTCGAGGGGGAGGCCCTCCTCTTCGGCCGAAGCCCGCGACCCTTCCTTGCTCTCGAAGGTGACAGACCACTCGAGCTCCTCTCGGTTCTGGGGGAATCCGCCGAGACCGGCGGCGACTCCCTGAGCCGGCGGGCGATCGAGGACATCCCTTGCCGCTGGAACGAGGATCAAGAATCGAAGCGGAGCTTCCCTCTCTGCCATTGGTCGGGGATCGATTACCGGCGGCGGGAAGACGCCGAAGCGATCCGGAGACTCTGGTATTCCGCTCGCTCCTGGCAACTGCCCGAGATCGCGCTCGACTACTTCCTGCGCCGAGACGAGGAGACTGCCGGCATCGCCGCCGCCTGCATGCGGAGCTGGATCGAGCAATGCCCTCCCGGCCGCGGCATTCACTGGCTCGTGCCGCTCGAGATGGCGCTTCGGCTCAACAACTGGTCCTATGCCGCTCGTCTTCTCGCGGGGTCGGAAGCGCTTGCGGCTCTCGCCCCCCATCTCGCGCGCTCGGTGCATCTCCAGGCCGAGCAGGTCCGTCTTCGCCTGTCGCGGTATTCCTCGGCCAACAATCATCTCATCGGCCAGGCCGCAGGCTTGGTGCACGCGGGCACCGCCTTCTCCGGGCTCAGGCGCGCCGGGGAATGGCGAGACGCGGGGCTCGAGATCTTCTGGTGCGAAGTTCTGCGCCAAACCACAGTAGATGGCGTGTCGCGCGAAGCCTCGACGCATTATCACGAGTTCGTGCTCGAGCTCGGTCTCATGGTGTGGTTGCTCGTGCGGGCGAGCGGCGAGGAGCCGCCTCCCGCCGTCCGCGATCGTCTCCTCCGGATGCTCGATTTCCTGGCCGACCTCGACGCCTTCCCTGGCGGATCCCCGGAGCTCGGCGACTCCGACGGCCAGAGCGCCCTCCCCTTCGGCGGCCGAAATCCCAAGACTCTGCTCGCGCTCGGGGCGGTCCTCGGACCGAGAGGCGATGGGAAGGCTCGGGCCCGGGGCCTCAGCCGCCAGGCGTCGATTCTCCTCGGCGCGGCCGGGCGAGCCGCGTTCGAGTCCTTGAGCACCGATTCCTCGCGGTCGGCCGCCGCCGCAGGAACCGCCTCGCGGATCTATCCCGAAGCCGGCTATGCCTTCCTTCGGGACGGGAAGGGCGAGGTTGCCGTTGTCTTCGATTGCGCCGAGCTCGGCTACCTGTCCACGGCGGCCCATGCGCATGCTGACTGCCTCTCCTTCGTCCTCGGCGCTCACGGTGAGCACCTGCTCGTCGATCCCGGCACCTACACGTATCATTCGATGCCGGCCTTCCGGGATTTCTTCCGCTCGACCGCAGCGCACAACACGGTGCGGGTGGACGGTGAGGAGCAGTCCGAGATGCGTGGCGCTTTCCTGTGGGGGAAGCGGGCTCACAACCGGATGGTCGAATGGGTGAGCCGAGCGGCGGTCGATCTGGTGGCCGGCGAGCATGACGGTTACACGCGATTACCGGCGCCGGCGGTGCATCGCCGGACCCTCGTCTTCGTCAAGCCGGATTATCTGTGGGTGATCGATGAGCTCGACGGAGATGGCGAGCACTGGATCGAGCAGTTCCTGCATTTCGGCGCGACCACCGTCGCCCGCGGGCCGTCATCCGCCTCGGTGCTCTCCCGCCGGCTGGCGGGGCCGGCGCTGCGCGTTCTCGTGCTCGACGAGCCGGAGCCCGAGATCGAGCTCATGAGTGGGAGCGAGCGCCCGCTCCAGGGGTGGGTTTCGCCGGTCTTCGGTGAACGGCAACCGGAGGTGGTGTGGCGGCGGGTGAGCACCCGCTCGTCGCCCTCCGTCATGCATTTGCTTTGCCATCCGCTCGCCTCGGCCGCCGCCGCCCAAAACGGCGGCCCGGAGAGCGCATCGGTGGCGAGCTTCGAGTCGGGAAGCGCGCTTCATGCAATCGGCATGCCGGGTGAGGACCTGGTCTGTCTGGCGGCGTCGGCAACGCGCGAGATGCGCGGGTCGGTCTCGGGAAGCGGACTCCTCGCCGGCCGAGCCGGGCTCGAGGGGAGACTTGCGGTGGTTCGCATGGCGGCCGGTCGTCATGTAGCCTTGGCCGGGGAGCGACTCCGTCGATTGGAGGTGGGAGGCTTGACACGCGTCGAGACCGAAGGAGAGCCGGCCTCTTTCTCCCTCCGCCGATTCGGCGACCGAACGGTGGTCGAAGGACGGGGCGGGCGACTGCATCTGCGCGGGCTGGGTCTCGGCGAAGTGCAGAACGGCGAGATGACGCTCGAGGTCGAACAGACTGGGGATTGGCAGAGTTTCGAGCTTCCGGGCGAACCGGCGCCGGGAGCCCAATGACTCCGTCGCCGCGGCCGGTGAGCATCGCTCGCCGGGCGGTCGTATGTTATGAGGCGCGATGAGAAGGGCACGATGACCGCCAGATCCGAACCGAGATTCCGAGTGAAGAGGGGAGGAACGCCTTTGCTGGGAGGGGCGGAGTGAAGGTATCCATCTTCGGGCTCGGTTATGTCGGCTGCGTGAGCGCCGGGTGCCTGGCGCGGCTCGGGCACGAGGTCATCGGCGTCGACGTCAACCGGAGCAAGGTCGACGCTCTCAACCAGGGACGGAGTCCGATCGTCGAGCGTGGTCTTCCCGAGCTCATCGCCGAGATGAGAAAGGCGGGACGGCTCAAGGCGGTGACCGAGCACGATCAGGCGGTCGAGGAGACCGAGCTCTCGATCATCTGTGTCGGCACGCCCTCGGCCGAGGACGGGGGGCTCGACCTCTCCTTTGTCCGCCGCATCGCTTCCTCGATCGCGAGCTCGCTCAAGCGCATTCCCCGTTTTCATGCCGTCGTCCTGCGCTCGACCGTCCTTCCGGGGACGATGGAGCAGGAATTCCTGCCGGCTCTCGAGGCCGGGTCGGGAAAGCGAGCCGGGGTCGATTTCGGCGCCGGCTACAATCCCGAGTTCCTGCGCGAGGGGAGCGCCCTCGATGATTTCGAGCGACCCCCCTACACGGTGATCGCCGCCACCGACGAGCGCACCACTCAGATGACGCGCGATCTCTACAAGGGGATCGATTCGCCGGTCGTCAGTGTCGGATTCCGCTCGGCCGAGATGCTCAAGTATGTGAGCAACACCTTTCATGCGATCAAGGTGACGTTCGCCAACGAGATCGGAAACATCTGTAAGAGCGTGGGGATCGACAGTCACGAGGTGATGGATCTCTTCTGCCGCGATTCGAAGCTCAACATCTCGCCGGTCTATCTGCGGCCCGGGTTCGCCTTCGGCGGCTCCTGCCTGCCCAAGGACCTGCGCGCGATCACCGATCTCGCCCGCCGCCTGAAGCTGTCGACCCCGCTCCTCGCCGCCGTGCTCGAGTCGAACCAGAATCAAGTGGAGGCGGCGTTGCGCTTGATCGATCGCACCCGCAAGAAGCGGATCGGGGTGCTGGGACTCACCTTTAAAGCCGGCACCGACGACATCCGCGAGAGCCCGATCGTCAAGGTGGTGGAGGCATTGATCGGGCGTGGGATGACGGTCAAGGTTCACGATGAGAACATCGACATCGCCCGCATGGTAGGCGCCAATCGCCAATACCTGGAGAGCAACATTCCCTACCTGCCGTCGATCATCAAACCCACGGTGCGCGAGGTGGTCGAGGATTCGGAGGTGATCGTGGTCGCCAACAGCGCCCAATCCCACCGGGCAGCCATCGATCTCCTGAGTCCCGACCAGATCGTCATCGATCTGGTGCGGATCGTGCACGATGGCCTCCCTCCCCATCGCTACATCGGAATCTGCTGGTAGAAACACAGGCCGGCCGCGCCTCGGATGAATCTGCTCTATCTCTCCCTCGCCCCGTCGATGGGGCTTGGCGATCCTTCGGGGTATGCCACTCACATGCGCGAGGTCGCCCGCGCCCTCGAGGCGGCCGGCCATCGCGTGGTGCGTTATGTGGCGGGGAGCGGGGGAGTGGTGCGCGACAGCGCGGCACGAGACACCCGGGCAAGGCCGGTCGCGGGGGGGGGGGG
>JBIOUT010000426.1:0-7721 GCA_044867365.1 Candidatus Eiseniibacteriota bacterium
GCATCCCCGCCTCGATCGTCTCCTGCAACGTGTACTCTGAGAAAGAGGAGACGATCCTCCTCGGCGAAGCCGGCGCCCGCGCGCTCCTCAAGCAAGGAAAACGGGCGATCGCGGTCTGCGTCACCGCGCTCTCCAACCGCTTCATCGTCGCCGAGATCGATCCGGCAGCGGATCGATTCTCCTCGCAGAAGGACGACGAGTGGAACCGCAAGGTGCTCGACCTCCTCGGCGAGGGCCGCATCGAAGATGTCTCGCAGGCGGCTCGCCAGTTCGCGCGCGAGGCTAATGCCGACATGCGATTCCGGGCCATCTGGTGGCTCGCCGGCCTCACCGGACAGACGAACCGCTTCACCGGGCGAGTCCTCGACTATCAGCCGGTCTGGGGGACCGGCGAAGCGATCGTCGATCTCGTTCCTTCCGATCGCGAATCCGTGCAGCACGAGTTCGACGAGGTTCGGCAACTCCAGGCGACGATCGACGCTCACGGGAATGGCGGTCGCGACGGGCCGATCATGAGCACGCGCGCCGCCGAGCCGGTGGGCGCCTATGCGCACGCCCGCCGTCAGGGGGGATTCCTCTTCGTCTCGGGGGTGGGCCCTCGCCGGAGAGGCAACCGGGAGATCCCGGGCGTCACCCTCGACGCCTCGGGGCGGGTCGTCGATTACGATGTGGAAACCCAGACGCGCGCGGTCATCGACAACCTGCGCTTCATTCTCGAGGAGGCCGGAAGCTCGCTCGACAAGGTGATCGACGTCACCGTTTACTTGACCGACATGGAACGCGACTTCGACGTGGTGAATCGGGTGTATGCCGAAACCTTCGGCTCGATCCAGCCCACTCGAACGACGCTCGGAGTGACCGCGCTCCCCACTCCGATCGCCGTCGAGTTCAAGGTGATCGCCCTTCCCTAGCCGGGCGAGGAAGACGGGGCGGGGAATGGCTGTGCTGCGCAAGGATCCCAAGGAGCGCTTCAGCGCCACCGCCGCGCTCTACAGCCGCTGGCGCCCCTCCTATCCCTCGACCCTTCGCGATTATCTGCTCGGCCTGGGTCAGGCGAACGCGCCGTCGCGGCGGATCGCCGACATCGGCTGCGGGACGGGGATTTCCACCCGCATCCTGGCGGGCCCCGGAGTGCAGGTGATCGGGATCGACCCCAATCCCGAAATGCTGGCCGAGGCCGAGCGCTCGACTCCTCCCGGGGCCGCCATCGAGTATCGGCGAGGCGAGGCGGTTGCGACCGGTCTCCCGGCGGCGAGCATCGATCTGGTGACCGCCGCCCAAGCCTTCCATTGGTTCGACGTCGAAGCGGCCCTGACCGAGTTCCGGCGCATCCTCGTTCCAGGCGGTTACGTGGCCGCCTTCTGGAATCTTCGCGACGACCGGGAATCTTCCTTCCTCACCGAGTACGACGCGCTTCTGCGCCAGTACTCCGGCGAGTACTCGGCGGTCGAGAAGGCGGAATCCACCATCGCCCGCATCATGCGGTCGCCCCAGGTCGACGGCGTGCGTCAGGTCGAGTTCTATCACGTGCATCTGCTCGACCGCGAAGGGCTCATCGGGCGGGCTTACTCGAGCTCGTATGTCGCGCACGGAGTGGAAGGCGATGCGAGAGAGGCCTTCGATGCCGCGCTCCATGCGCTCTATGACCGCTATCAGCGGGCCGGCCAGGTCGAGTTCGCTTATCGAACTCAGGTCATTGCCTTCCGCTTGACGTCGATCTCGGAATAAAGCGCGGGAAGTGGACATCATCCCTCTCATCTGTCAACATTCGTGCGAGTGAAGGCCTTCGATGAGAAACGGCTCGCGAGCGAGAAGAGTCGATGAGCTTCGTACGCAAGCTGCGCGACTTGAGTGCGCTCGCCCGTGACGCCCTGGGTATGGGAGGTGAGCTCATGCTCAAGCCTGGAGACGCAGCCCCGGATTTCACCGTTTCCGATCACCTGGGGAAAACCCGGAAGCTGGCCGACTTCCGCGGCAAGAAGCTGCTTCTCTGGTTCTATCCCAAGGCCGACACCCCCGGCTGAACTGCGGAAGGCAAAGGATTCCGGGATCGAATCCGAGATTACGAGACGCGAGGGGTGGAGATCGCCGGGGTGAGCTTCGATTCCATAGATGAGAACTGCGCCTTCGCCGGCAAGTTCGCCTATCCGTTCCCGCTCCTCTGCGACACCGAGCGCACGATGGGGCTCGCGTATGGAGCCTGTGACGCGCCGGACGCCGGGTTTGCCCGGCGGGTGAGCTTTCTCATCGACGAGAGGGGCGTCATCATCCGCACCTATCCTCAGGTCAGCGCCGCCGAGCACCCCGCCCAGGTGCTCGCCGATCTTGACGCGCTCAAGTGAGCTTCGATCTCGAGGGATCGATTGCGGTCCTCTCCCGGACGCCTCAGGTTCTCCGGGTCTTGCTCAGCGATCTTCCCGTGGACTGGCTCTCCGGCAACGAGGGACGGGACACCTGGTCGCCGATCGATGTCCTCGGACATCTCATCCACGGCGAGGACACCGATTGGATTCCCAGGGCGCGGATCATCCTCACCGAGGGTGAGGCGAAGCCTTTCGAGCCCTTCGATCGCCGGGCGCAGTTCGTGAGATTCGCCGGATTCTCCCTTGCTCAGCTTCTCGATCTCTTCGAGACTCGCCGCGCCGAGAACCTCGCCATCCTCCGCGAATGGACGCTCGGCGAGCGGGAGCTGGCGAGGAAGGGAATCCATCCCGATTTCGGTTCGGTGACGCTTCGCGAGCTCCTTGCCACCTGGGTCACTCATGATCTGGGGCATATCGGTCAGATCGTTCGAGTCCTGGCCAAGCAGAACGCGGCCCTTGTCGGCCCCTGGAAGGCTTATCTGCCGGTGCTTCACCGATGATCACCCAGAGCCACATCGGCGGATCCTCTGGAATCCTCGGGCTCCCTCTACGGAGCGCGACATCGCCGCGCTGGGTCGAGGTGGCGACGAGAGATCTCGATGCGCTCCTCATCGATCACGCCCACTGTGAGCTCAAGGCGGCGGCCAACGCCATGGCGGTTGCCGGGCGATTTGCCGAAGAGACGATGCTCGTCCGCGATCTCACTCGCCTCGCGCGCGAGGAGCTTCGTCACTTCGAGCTCGTTCACCGGCGAGTGCGCGAACGCGGGTGCCGACTCACCCCGCCGCGACCCGATCGGTATGTGCAAGAGCTTTCCCGTCTGGCACGTCGGGGAGGCGGCCGGGGGGCGGCGCTTCTCGATCAGCTCCTTCTCTGCGGCTTCATCGAGGCTCGGTCTTGCGAGCGCTTCCGGCTCCTCGCCGCCGCTCCTCTCGATCCCCCACTTCGCGCTTTCTACGCCGAGCTCGCCGGGGCCGAAGCCCGCCACCACGAGCTCTTCTTCAGCCATGCCCGCCGCCTGAGCGGCGAAGCGGCGGTCGGGCGAGAGCGCGAATTGGCCCATGCCGAAGGAGCGCTCGTCGACGCGCTTCCTCTCGAGCCCCGAATCCACTGATGGCCTGACGCCCGAGCATGTGCCTACGCGGAGGGCCGAATTGGCGCCCCCCGCGACCGCTTGCTAGACTTCGTCCATGCATAAACACGCTCATCGGCTCGTTGCCCTGGCTCTCGTCCTTCTCGCGATCAATGGATGCCGGGAGACGGGGTCTCAAGAGACTCGCTCCAAAGAGACGCGGGCCAAAGAGTCCGCTTCAACTTCGGGGCCGGAGGGGAGTGGTCCCCTGAAGCCGGGTGGCCGAGGAGACGCGATCGCCGCTCTCCTCGACCAGGTCCGCGATCTACTCGACGCCGGCCAGGCCGACTCGGCGATCGCCGTTCTCGCCCCGCAACTCCTGGGATCGCCCCTGCCTGTCGATCCACGCCTGACCCGAGCCCTCGTTCTCGCCTCGAACGAAGCGAAGAAACCATGGGAGGGGTCGCGGATCCTCAACGAGATGCTCCGCCTCCGGCCGGGTGATATCCATCTCGAGCTTGCCCGGGGCGAGATCGAGCTCGCCCGTGGCCGTCCCGAGGTGGCGCTCCGCGACTTTCAGCGGGCAATCGTCGCCGATGACGGTTCGGCGGAGGCCATGGGCGATTTCGGGCGATGCCGGGCATTGACCGGCGGCAGCACGGAGACGGCGCTTGCCTATTTCGACAAGGTGAGCCAGGCGAAACCGGGGCTCGCGGCGCCGCGTTATGGCAAGGCGGCGTTGCTCCTCGAGGCCGGCCGAAGCGACGACGCGTCCCAGGAATTGCGGCTGGTGCTCGGAATCAATCCGAGTCTCTGGATCGCCGAGCGCGACCTCGGGCGGGCGCTCATGCGGCTCGACGATCGCAAGGAGGCGATCGAGCATTTCGAGAACGCGGTCAAGCTTCTCGATGCCGCCGGCGATCCGCTGATGGCCGAACGAATGGCGACCGAGTTGCGGGCCGCGGCCGAGGGAGCGGGCGGTGGCGCCGCCCCCGGCGAGAAGCTCGAGGAAAAGAAGGAGCCCCAGGGCTAGCAGGATCATTCGGGCCAGGAGGTTTCATGGGCCCGGAATAAAGCCCCGGGGCTCGCGGTCGGAGCCGGTCGCTATTGTTTCCGGCCGGCGGTTATCGATTCGAGCCAGCCGCTATTTGTACTCCTCGATCACCACCCGGCTGCGGAAGGTCGCCTCGTCGATACGGTTTTCCGAGCGATCGACGATATCGCGCGGGTGGGCGCGGATGATCAGCCGCTTGATCTTGCGCTCGCCCCAGGGAACATCGCGCGGGCCGGCGATCAAGGTCACCCATTCGTCGGCCGGCAATCCCTGGAGCAGGTCTCCGTAATCGCCGAGGGTGTCGATGAGCTCCTCCTTCACTTTCACATACTGGCGCGTCTGGTGTTCCTTGAGCTCGTCCTCGCTGATCCAATCGTAGTCCGATCCGTGCTTGATCCTCACCCCGTGGCGGCGGCGCTCCCGATCCCTCTTCGACTCTCTGTCTTTGTCTCTGTCCTTGTCCCTGTCCTTGTCATCATCGTTACGGTCGTCGTCATCGTCATCATCGGAGTCGTAATAGCGAATGTCGCCGTCCAGTGAGCGGTAGAGGTAGCCCCCATTGGCGATGGCTATGGTGTTTCCCCAGGACACCCCGACGAGCGAGAACTCGAAGGCGAAGACGGCTCCTTGGCCGGGAAGATAGGCCCCATGAACGTTCCGGCCGCTGTTCACCAGGGCGTTCGGGCTATCGATGAGGGTCTCATCGAGGACACGCTCGAAGATGCCCAGCTGGCGGTTGAACTTGGCGTTCGGGCTCGAGCCGGTCAACGGATCGGCTTCCTTGGGTTTGGTCTGGGCGTGGGGAAGGCCGCTCAAGAGGAGGATGAGGACGGCGGGGGTCGCGATCTGGATCACTCGCCCTCTGGGCCATCGCCACCGCAAAGACTGGAGCGCGGGCAGCATGTCGGACTCCTGGGGCCGGGGGAAGGGGGGTTAGGGGCTGGGGCTGGCCCCGTTCTTCGAGGCCGTGATCAATCGCCCGAGGGGACGGGAGCCACCGCGGGACCTCTTTCGAGGCCCCACGCTGCCCCCAGCGCTTTTCGTACGGCTCCCGTCCACCACCGGGCTTGCCCTTCGGCAATCCCGTAGACGTGGAGTCGGTCGCCGGTGTTTTGGATTTTTTGGGAGAGGGAGTGGGAGGGCCGGCTCCGACCGGCCGGCTGGGGCTCTAGGTGTGGCCTGAGCCGATTTAGTGCGGCGACCAGGGGTGCGCGTCACCCTTGATGTTGCAGATCACATCAATGGGGGCCCCGTTCTCGATAACAATCGAGTAATCGTCGCGCGAGCTGTCCTGGGAGGCGGGACAATCGGTCGCAGGGGGCTGGAGCAGGTCCGGCTGGAGAATGGTGGCGTTGACCGTTCCGTTAGGGAGCAGCGAGTCTGCACAGAAGATGAGGGCCGCCTCGAACACGGTGTGCTGCCGGTCGAGGCAGCTGTTCCGCTGGGCGCCGATCTGTCCCTCGGAAAAGATCGGAAGACCGAGCACTACGATGAGCCCGAGGATGGCGAGCACGACGCAGAGCTCGATCAGGGTGAAGCCTGCCTTCGGCGTCCTCAGCGTCCTCATGGTGGGTCGGCCTTCTTTCATGGCTGGATCTCGTGATGAGGCGCGGCGATCCGCGTCTCTCTCGGTTATTTGCCCATTGGTGCAAAGAGAGTGCCACGCCTCGGTAAGGCGGGTTTCAGGCCCATTTCTCGCCAATCCGCCGGCGTCCCGGGCAAGGAGGGTGGGTGCGCGGGGGGCCGCTGGGGCGTGGACAGGGCGGCGCTGGCCAAGGCGGGCGCGTCTCTCGGGTCGTGAGCGATGACGCGAGCCCACCACCTTCCCCTGCGGTGATGGGAGGAAGTCCCCGCAGGTGTGCAAGCGCAAGCGCAGGATCGTGCACAATGCCACGGTCTCTCCGCCTGCACGATCCGGTTTGGGCGAAACGGGCGCCATGCCATTTCCCGGCGCATAGGAGACGGCAGGATTTGGAGTGAAGGGAATCCCGCCGTTGACCGTCGTGACCAAGAATGAGTGATTCCGAAGAGCTCCTTTTGGGAAAGGTCGTCCGGATCGATTCCGGGCGGAGCCAGGTCGTGACGCCGGTGGGCGTCCTGCGCTGCGTGGTGCGCGGCCGCCTTGCTCTGGCGAAGGTCCAGAACAAACGGTTGCTCGCCGCCGGAGACGATGTGCGGGTCCGCTCTCTCGGCGCCGGGGAGGGAGCCATCGAGGAAATCCTGCCTCGCCGGAGCAAGCTGTCGAGACAGGCGGTGGGTGCCAACAAGCGCGAGCAAGTGGTGGCGGCCAACATCGATCAAGTCGTCATCGTCACCTCTCTCGCCGAGCCGCCGCTCAATCTCAACCTCGTCGATCGCTACCTCGTCGCCGCCGACACCGGAGGTCTCGCGGCGGTCCTTTGCATCAACAAGATCGATCTCGGGAATCGATCATCGGTCGAGCCCCTGCTCGAGCCCTACGCGGTGATGGATCTTCCGTGCGTCTGGACATCGGCTCGCAGCGGAGAAGGGATCCCCGCCCTTCGCAGCCGTCTTGCCGGGAGATCGAGCGTCTTCGCCGGAGCTTCGGGCGCGGGAAAGTCCTCTCTCCTCAATGCCGTCGAGCCGGGCCTCGAGCTTCGCTCGGGTGAGATGACGGCCGCCGGCAAGGGCAGGCATACGACGACATTCTCGTCGCTCCTCCCCCTCTCGGGCGGCGGCTATGTCATCGACACCCCCGGTATTCGCGAATACACCTTGTGGGAGGTCGACCCAGCCACCCTCGCCCGGCACTTTCCCGAGCTGAATGGGCTTGATAGCCGATGCCGCTTCACCAACTGCACCCACAGCCACGAGCCGGATTGTGCGGTCAAGGTGGCGGTGGAATCGGGGACGATCGACCGGCGGCGCTACGAGAGCTATCTGAGGATTCTCGGCGGGCTCGAGGAGGAATGACGTCGATGCTACTGGATGATCACTGGTTCCGGCCGCCTTCCTCGTCGAAGCGCGCCTCGACGAGAAGCGCCATCTGGGCATCCGGAATCTCGTGGACTCGTCCCTGGAGTCGGGCGAGAAGCAGCACCCGCGCGTAGTGCTCGACCAGCTCGAGCCGGGAGCACGCATCCCAGGGGTCGTTGCCGATCGCGATCACGCCCCGGTTCATGAGGATGAAGGCCTGAGCGTCACCCAGGTGCGGGATCAGCGAGTCCCCGGTCGTTCCAAATCCTTCCTGGCGGATGAGCGGGATGTGCCC
>JBIOUT010000427.1:0-4180 GCA_044867365.1 Candidatus Eiseniibacteriota bacterium
CGAGGGCCGACGATCACGATCTACGCCTTCGGTCCGGCCGCGGGCTTGCATGCGAGCCGCCCGAGGACGTGATATTGTGCGGCGAGAATGAACCGGCGACCACGCTCGCCGAGCGGCGGTCGATGGAGGTGCTGACGACATAAACGCGATGGCCACGACATCCCCGGTCAAGGCGACCATCACGGGGGCGCGCGCGCAGCACGCCGTCCCCATCGCCGTCCTCGACTTCGGATCCCAGTACGCTCAGCTCATCGCCCGTCGCGTTCGCGAGCGTCACGTCTACTGCGAAATCCTGCCGCACGACACCCCGGTCGAGCGACTCAAGGCCCTGGGAGTGCGCGGCGTCATCCTCTCCGGCGGTCCGGCGAGCGTCCTCGACCCGACAGCCCCTCGCCCCGCCCCCGATCTCGTCCGCTCCGGCATTCCGCTCCTCGGCCTCTGTTACGGGATGGAGATTCTCGCCCTCGAGCTCGGAGGCAAGGTCGAGCGGTCGACGATGCGGGAGTACGGGCTCGCTCAACTGGAGGTCGAGGACGAAGGGGAGATCTTGAAGGGGCTCCGTTCCTTCCCCGCCTGGATGAGCCACGGCGATTCGGTGACCGCGCTCTCCGACGAGCTCATTCCCATCGGGCGAACCGAGGCCCTGCGCTTTGCCGCCGCCCGGCATCGCACCCTGCCGATTTACCTCCTTCACTTTCATCCGGAAGTCGCTCACACGAAAGATGAGGGACGGATCCTAAGCAACTTCGTGTTCAATGTTTGCGGCCTGTCTCCGGACTGGTCGATGGAGAATTTCGCCGCCCTGGCGGTTGAACGCATCCAGGAGGCAGTGCCGGAGGGCATCGCCATCTGCGCCCTTTCGGGTGGGGTAGATTCCTCGGTGGCGGCGGTTCTCGCCCAGAAAGCCCTCGGCGACCGGTTGATCTCGATCTTCGTCGATCATGGCCTCCTGCGGGCCGGAGAGGCGGAGAGGGTTACCCGCGACCTCGAGGAGCGCTTCGGTTTCCGGATGCGTCATGTCGATGCGAGCGAGCGCTTCCTGGCGGCCCTCGCCGGGGTGGATGACCCCGAGATCAAGCGCAAACGGATCGGCGCCGCCTTCATCGAGGTGTTCGAGGAGGAGGCCCGGCGTCTCCCCGGCGCCCGCACCTTGATCCAGGGGACCCTCTATCCCGACGTCATCGAGTCGGCGGGCACCGCGGGGCCGGCCTCCACGATCAAGAGCCACCACAACGTCGGGGGGCTTCCCGCTCGCATGGGTCTCAAGCTGGTCGAGCCGTTGCGCGAGCTGTTCAAAGACGAGGTGCGCGAGGTGGGTCGACTCCTCGGAATCCCCGAGTCGATCGTCGGCCGGCACCCCTTCCCGGGTCCCGGGCTGGCGGTGCGGGTGCTGGGTCCCATCGACCGTGAGTCGCTCGAGATCGCGCGCCGCGCCGATGCGATCTTCATCGGCGAGCTCCGAGCGCAGGGTCTTTACGACCAGGTTTGGCAGGCGTTCGCCGTGCTCCTCCCGGTGCGGACGGTGGGCGTCATGGGCGATGAGCGCACGTACGAACGAGTGATCGCGTTGCGCGCCGTGACCTCGACCGACGGCATGACCGCCGACTGGGCGAGGCTCCCCCTCGACTTTCTCGGCCGAGTGGCGAACCGCATCGTCAACGAGGTCCCGGGGGTGAATCGCGTGGTCTACGACCTCTCGTCCAAGCCTCCCGCCACCATCGAATGGGAGTAACCGTCATGGCGGGCATTCGACGCCGGCGTTGGACGTCAGCGCTCGGTGGTCTTGCGCCGGCCATCCTCTTCGCCTCGCTTTCCGGAGTGGCCATCCTCTCCGGATCGGCGCCGGGCATGCCTCTCCATCCCGAGATCGAGACTAAGCTTGCCCGGGAAGGCCGCCTCCGGGCCTTCCAGGAAGAGATCGCGGCGCTACGGCGCCAGGGCTTCGATCGCGCTCCAGGGCGCCCCCGGGTGACATCCGTGCTTGCCGCCGGGGACACGGGCGGCATGCACATCCCGGTCATCCTGGTCGATTTCCCCGACTGGACCTGGCCCCCGAACGGGGCGGGCTTCGACGCCGCCCATTTCCGCAACCTGCTCTTCTCGGTCGGCACCTACCCGACGGGAAGCTCGCGCGATTACTACCGTGAGAATTCTTTCGGGAGATTCGATCTCACCGGCCAGGTCTCGGGCTGGCATCGGCTCACTCGCACGTACGCGAGCTATGTTGATAATCGCCGCGGCACCGGCAGCTATCCCAACAACGCCCAGGCTCTGGTCGAGGACGCGGTGCGGGCCGCCGAGGCCGCCGACCCCAACCTCGACTGGCGGGCCTTCGACAACGACGGCCCGGACGGCATTCCATCTTCGGGCGATGACGATGGGATCGTCGACGGGCTCATCGTCGTGCACGCCGGCCCCGGCTTCGAGGAGACCGGAGATGTGCGCGACATCCATTCCCATACCTGGAATGTCGTCGATCCCAATGTCGTCGTCGACGGAGTGCGCGTGTTTCAGTATTCGATCTGTCCGCAGAACGGCAAGATCGGAGTCTTCTCGCACGAGTTCGGGCACCTACTCGGGCTCCCCGACCTCTATGACACCGACCCCGGTGCGACTTCGAGCGTCGTCGGGGTGTGGTCGATCATGTCCTACGGCGCCTGGCTGGGGTCGAACGGGCAGCCCTTTGGTCCGGGAGCGGGGACTCGCCCGGCGCATTTCGATGCCTGGTCGAAGCTCTTCGTCGGCTTCATCACGCCCGCCAATCTGAGCGACAACGTCACCGCCCGCGAGCTCCGTCCCGTCGAGGAGCAGCCGGACATGCTGCGGCTATGGACCAATGGCCGCGATTCGCCTCAATACTTCCTGGTCGAGAACCGCGCGCCGCGCGGGTTCGACTCCACCCTTCCTTTCGGTAGCCAGCTCTTCGGCGGGCTTCTCATCTGGCACATCGACGAGGATGTGCCGACCAACGACGACGTCAATCATCCCCGGGTGGCGCTCGAGCAGGCCGATGGGCAGCGGGAGATGGAGAGGAGCCTGAATCACGGCGACCGGGGCGATCCCTTCACCATCGGTTCATTCAACTTCGGAACCAATCCGTCGAGCCGCGACTATAACGGCGCCGACACTCAGGTGCGGGTCGCCAACATCGTCGTGCGCTCGAGCGATGCGGTATTCACCGCCGACTACACCGTCGAGACCGTCCCGGCGCTCCGCAAGGCGCGCCTGACTCTGGTCAACGAGCAAGGAAACGGGGACGGCGGGCTCGACGCCACCGAGCGGGCGGAGGCCGAGATCGAGATCGAGAACATCGGCCTCGCGGCAAGCGACGTGCGAGTGGCGCTCGAGAGCGCCGACCCCTTGATCGAGGTGACGGGGGATCCGATCCAGGTGGGGACGGTCGGAGCCAATCAGACCGTACTTCTTCCCGGAACATTCCCGATCACGGTGGGGGCTCTGCCCTCGGATCCATACGCCGTCGAGCTCACGCTCCGCTACACCGCCCAGAACTATTCCGCGGCCGAGCCGCTCCTCCTCGTCGCCGGCGACATCATCGGTTTCGCTTCCGATGTCGAGTCGGGAGAGGATGGGTTCCGGCATTCGGCAGGGCGGCCCGGTTACGTGGACGACTGGCATGTGGAGAGCGGTGTGGGACGAGGGGGCTCGAGCGCCTGGCGTTGCGCCGAGCCGGGGTCGCCGACGTATCGCGATTTGACCGACGCTCGCCTCGACACTCCCGCATTCGCCATGGACGGTCAGACGCGCCTCATCTTCTGGCAGACGATCGATGCCGAGGTGGATGTGGCGCCGCGGGCCTGGGACGGGGGAGTCGTCGAGCTATCGGTCGACGGCGGCCCGTTCGAGCCGATCACGCCGCTCGAGCCTCCCGGCTATCCCTACGAGATCATTCGCCAGGCCGCGAGCTCGATCGCCGATCGCCGCGCCTTCTCGGGCACGATCTCCGCTTTCGAGCGCGTGGTCTTCGATTTGACCGGACGGGTGGGAGTGGGGAAGGTGCGCTTCCATTTCGGATCGGATGGATCGATCGTGAGAGGCGGCTGGGTTGTCGATGACATCACCGTCGCCTCGCCTGCCGAGCCGTACGGGGTGAGCTTTTTGACCCCGGCGATCGGAGAGGGCGGCGAGGTGCTGGTGAGCTTCACCGTCGACGAGTTCTTCC
>JBIOUT010000428.1:0-2438 GCA_044867365.1 Candidatus Eiseniibacteriota bacterium
TGCCCCCCGCAGGAGGCAATCTTCATGAGAATCACCACCATGCTCCCCATCATCGCCAGCTGCGTTCTGATCGGAACGATCGGACAGGCGAATGCCGCCAAGAACGCTGCCAGGGAAGACCACATCAATGTCCCTCTGAATGCAATCGGGGGTTCGGGAATCACGGGTCATGTGGAGCTCATGAAGCTCCCCAAGGGAGGAACGAGGATCATCGTCCACGCCAAGGGACTGAATCCGGGTGACTCGTATCTCTCCCTTTATTACGAGAACCATACCTGCGAAGTCGAACCCTACGAGCCGGAGGACGTGATCGCCCATTACCAGGGCAATGGGGGCGGCACCGCGATGGTCACCAAGGACGTCGAGGACGCCATTGACGACATCAATTCGGTTTCCGTCCGTGCCGATCCGGCATTCACCCTTCTGGCGTGCGCGGACACTCATCCTGGGGACTAACCCTTTGGACGAGTGATCGCCCAAGCAGCAAAGCAACGGCCCCGGGCAACCTCGCGTCGCCCGGGGCCGTTTCGTTTTCGAGGCGAAAGCTCTGCTCAGCGCACCAGGAGCTTGCGGGTGGCGGCGAAATCCGCTCCTCGGAGCTCGATGAAGTAGACCCCCGAGCCGACTCGCCGCCCCGAGAAGTCGACCCCATCCCACGTCATCTCGCCGCTCCCGGCCCGCAGGGGGCGGTCGAGGAGAACGGCGACCTGCCGCCCGCCGGCGCCGTACACCGCCAATCGCACCGGTCCGGCATGGGGGACCGTGAACCGGATGCGGCTCCCCGCCACGATCGGATTAGGAATGGGAGGATCGACGCTCGCGGCAATCGGCGCCACCTGTGGCCCACCCTCGACCACCCCCGCCGCCTGACGCGAGATCTCGGCGATGAACCAGGCGGCATTCTCCGGAGTGATCGCGACATGCTCCTGGTTTGCCGCCTGGAAGTAGACGGCGTCGAAGGGGGTGTGAGCGAGAAGATCCGGATCGCCGGCGATGTCGTAGAAGAGGTCGCCCGTCTCCAGCGCTAGAGAGCTAATCGATGGGATGAAGCAGTGGTTGGGATAGAGCGCCACGATATCGCCGTAGGGAGCCGGGGTCGCATCCATCTGCGCCATGCTGTCCCGCCAGCCGCCGGGAGCGTTGTCGAACGGCTCGGTGGCGGAAACGGTGATGACGCTTTCGTCGGGAGGGAGAAAGATGAAATCGATGAGACCATGGAAAATCTGATGACTGGTCGCATCCGGAACCGCCCAGACATTGCCGATGATGTCGACGAAGGCGCTCGAATACTCCCAGCGGATGATTTGATCCCCGGGGTTGAATCCCTGTCCGGTGCGCGATCCGCTGCCATTGGCGATCGCGACCTTGCGCGGGATGGCTGGATAATCGCCCACCGCTCCCAGGTCGCCGAGAAGCTCGATGCGCAAGGGGTCGCTCTCCCCGGTGGGGCCGGGGGGATTGGTGTGATGGTAGACGAGCATTTGCCGTGCTCCCGGGGTATCGAGAGCGGCAAGGAGTGCCGCGGCTTCGGTCGATTCATCGGCGAAGAAGGAGAGCCAGTATTGAATGCCGAGCGGCACCGACGCTCCCGCTTGCGGCGAATCGAAGGCGATGAAGTTCCTCACGCCATGCTGAAGGCCATGAGTTTCCATATAAGCGAGCGCATAGCGGCCGACGAGTCCGCCCATGCTGGCGCCGACCACCGCCATGTCGGTATCGGGACCGATGAGTGAACGCACTCGTTGGATGAGCTCGACCGTCACGAACGCATTCCTCTGGATATAGTCGACGGCATCGCCGAAATTGAGCACCACCGCATCGAAACCCATCCCCCGTAGAGTTTCGATCAATTGCTCCTGGTTGAGCAGCGCATAGAGCTCATCCCAGTTCATGCTGTTGTCGATGTCGAACCCCTCGATGCCGATCACCGGATCGGTGAGGGTGGTGTGCTGCGGGGAGAGATAGACATAAGCGTCCCCGCTGCCGAAACCTCCCCGGTAGGGTATCGAGGCGGTGATATGCAGCGTGTCATCGGGAGCCGGCGTCTCGAGGGCCCGGACTTCGAACACGAAGCTCGTCATCAGCGAGCGATCGCCGGCAGCCATTCGCAGTTGGATCGTCTTCGACCCCGGCGTCGCATAGTGCACCGAATGCCGCCGATCGAAGGCGACGGCAACGAATCCATTCCCGTCGTCGAAATCGACCTCTGCCCCGCCGGCCTCCGGACTCTCGTTGGTGAAATAGTCCCGGCCGTCGATCTGGAAGACGGCATGGACCCCGCCATAGGTCCAATCGCGTAACGCAGCGGCGGCGAACACTCGGCCGGTCGTGAACGGATCTCCGGATCCGATGGCGAGGTGACTGTCCCGGATGACGAGCGCTCCACTCTTCAGAGCGTCGGCACGGATCCGCTGGTAGCGGAAGTTCATGATGGCGAT
>JBIOUT010000429.1:0-4452 GCA_044867365.1 Candidatus Eiseniibacteriota bacterium
TTGGCCTGAATCAAGGAGTAGAGCGGAATGTCGGGCCATTCCAAGTGGAGTCAGATCAAGCGCAAGAAGGAGAAGGCGGATCAGGAGCGCGGCCGGCTCTTCGGCAAGCTGATCCGCGAGATCACCATTGCCGCCCGCGACGGCGGCGGCGATCCCGACGGCAACCCGCGGCTGCGGGCGGCGATCCAGACCGCCAAGACCAATGCAATGCCGGCGGCCAATATCGAGCGTGCGATCAAGAAGGGGACCGGGGAGCTTCCCGGAACCAGCTACGAGGCGCACAGCTACGAGGCTTACGCTCCAGGTGGGGTGGCGCTGATCATCGATGTCCTGACCGACAACAAGAACCGCACCACGTCGGAGATCCGCCATATCCTGAGTCGCGGCGGCGGCAATCTCGGTGAGAATGGTTGTGTGGCCTGGATGTTCGATGAGCGGGGATCGATTCTCGTCGATCGCAAGGTTTGTGACGAGGATGCGATCATCGAGCTCGCGGCCGAGGCTGGAGCGCTCGACGTCAACACCGAGAGCGAGGATGTCTACGAGATCCTGACCCGGCCGGTCGATCTGCACGGGGTGGCGCGCTTCCTCGAATCGAAGTCGGTTCCTCATCATGACGTGCGGATGACCAAGGCGCCGACAACCACGGTGCTGCTCGAGCGGGACACCGCGAGTAAGGTGCTCAAGCTGATCGAGGCGATCGAAGAGCAGGATGACACCCAGAACGTCTGGGCCAACTACGATATCCCGGACGAGATCATGGCGAGCCTGACCTCGGCTGCCTGAGGGGCGCCCGGTTGATCATCCTCGGCATCGACCCGGGCGCACGCGCCGCCGGCTATGGGCTGATCGAGGGAGATGGTGTGAATTGGCGCCATCGCGCCTCCGGGGTGATCAGGCCGCCGAGCGGCAGGGAACTGGCGGGACGGCTCGAGGCGCTCGATGCCGCTATCCGCCGGCTCGTCTCCCTTCACCGGCCGGCGGAAGTGGCGGTGGAGAGCCTTTTCCACTCCCGTAATCCCCGCTCGGCGATCGTCATGGGCCATGCGCGCGGCGTCATTCTCCTGGCGGCGCGAGCGGAAGGGGCAGTGATCGCCGAATATGCGCCGCTCGAGATCAAGATGGCGGTCACCGGGTGGGGCGCCGCATCGAAGCACCAAGTGAGAGAAATGGTGCGGCGACTCGTGGGTGCTCCTCCCCGGACAAGCCTCGATGCCGCCGATGCGCTGGCGGTCGCCGTGTGCCACGCCAATCGTCGGGCGAGCTTCATCAAGTCTGTCGCAACCGCGATCCGATGATTGCTCGCCTCCGCGGAAGCCTGATCGAAAAGCACCCGACCCACGCTTCTATCGATGTCGAGGGAGTGGGATACGATCTCCAGATCCCCGTCTCGACCTTCGAACGCCTTCCCGAGCCCGGCGGGCGAATCACCCTCCTCACTCATCTCCTGGTCAGGGAGGATGCCCTCCATCTCTTCGGCTTTGCGACCCCCGGCGAGCGGGAGCTCTTTCGCCTCCTGATCACCGTTTCGGGGGTGGGTCCGAAGATCGCGCTCGCCGTCCTCTCGGGCATCGACGGCGCTCGCTTCCGGCGGGCGGTGGCCGGCGGAGATGTCGATCTCTTGCGCACCATCCCCGGAGTGGGAAAGAAGACCGCAGAGCGATTGATCGTCGAGCTCAAGGATCGGCTGCCGGGGGCGGCAGGAGAGGAATCGCCGGAGGAACAGGCGGCGCGCGCCCTCGGCTGTCCGGTCGAGGTGTACCGTGATGCGGTGGCGGCGCTCGTCTCGCTCGGCTACACCCAGTCCGCGGCAACGTCGGCCGCCCGCCGGGTGCTGACCAGCGCGGGGGGCCCCTTCGAGCTCGACGAGCTGGTCAAGCGGGCGCTCGCTCAAGCGGCGAGCTGAGGGGAGGAGGTCGGGCTTGGGACGCGGGTGGGAAAGGGCAGCGGACCTTGACAGCCGATCGAATGCGGCTATGTTTTCAGATGAGAGTTCGATTCAGGTCGGTCGCACGCACCTTCCTCACCTAGGTTGCTCGGTGGGCGCTCGGCCGGCGCCCTGCGGCTTTGCTGCATCCTTTCGGGGATGGGGCGCCGGGCCGAGCGCTGCCGGCGCCGAGATGCGGCGCAGCCTCGGCATCTTCTTCGCCGCATCGTTCGCGGCATCGATTGTCTTCGCCGCATCGATTCTCACGGGTTGCGCCTCTCGCGGGCCGAGCATTCCGGCGCCCGCCCCCGGGTTGACCGATCTCCCGACCCGCTCGCTCACCCCTCCTATTTTTTATGTCGATACGACGCCGTTCGTCGGCGCCGGCAGCAGCGCCGGGGTGCGGGTCACCATCTCGGTTCCGCTCAACCAGCTCCAATGGGCCAAACGCGCCGACGGCGGGTACGAGGCGAGCTTCGATGTGGTGGCGGTCTTCTATGACCGTAAGCACCGCCAGAGAGGAGGCGACATCTGGCGGCATCAGGTGACGGCGACCGAGTACAAAGAGACGATCTCTCAGAAGAAGACCTTCACCACCACCAAGGAGTTCGTTCTACCGCCGGGTGAGTACATTCTCGAGGTAAGGCTGTCGAGCGTCGGGGTGGACAGCGGCTCGACCGCCGCCCGGCGGGTGGTGATCGCCCCCGCCGTGGTTCAACCCCTCGCGCTCTCGGGGCTCGAGATCGGCACCTGCGCCGATTCGCTCGCTCTGCCCGCGACTCCTGAAACCGCCGGCTTCACTCCCAGCCTCACCCGTCGCTTCGGCGATCCGCTTCCCTGGGTCTGCGCTCGCGGTGAGGTGATCATGCAGGGAGGCCGAGCCGGTGAGCAGATGGAGCTTCGACTGCGCATCGTCGGCGCCAAGGATCACCTGGAAGCCGATCAGTCATTCCCCCTCGCCGCCCAGGGTGAGCGCACTCGCTACGCCGTCAGCGTCCCTGCCCGCCCCCTCGGTCCCGGCGTCTACAAGCTTCAGCTCGAGGCAATCCACGCCGGTGATCATGCTTCAGCGGAGCGCGCATTCGAGATCGATGCCAGTCGCATCGATATCGAGCGCAACTACGACGATTATGTCGAACTCGCCCGCTACTACCTCGGCGACGACCAAGTCGAGCCGCTCCGCCATGTCCCCGAGGCCGAGCGCCGAACCGCCTGGGCCGACTTCTGGAAGAAGCTGGATCCCGACCCCGATACCCCGGAGAACGAGCGCCTCGAGGAATTTCTCTCCCGGGTGCGGACCGCCGCCGAGCGCTATGCTGCACGCGGCGAGCCTGGGTGGCGCACCGACCGCGGCAAGGTCTACATCCGCTACGGCGAACCCGACGATGTGGAGCAGGTGCCGCAAGGTTTCAACAGCCCCGCTTACGAGATCTGGCGCTATGTGAGTCGCAACCTCACCTTCGTCTTCGCCGATGCGAGCGGCTTCGGCGAGTACGTTCTCGTTCAGCCCGCGGGCGGGATTTTCTGAGACGCCGGAGGCTCGGTGGCGAGTGCTCGCGGCATGTGCAGTCCGCACTCTCGAGTGCCGATCATTGACGGTAGTTGGTGATGGGACTAGGCTATTCGGTTCGCCCCCGGCGCCGGAGGGTCCCACGCCGCCGAGGGCCGTGCTGACGAGGAGGAACCGCGATGTCAACCGCTGCAGTCCGATCGGAGTCGACCGCACGCTCGCCGCTCGAGGTGGCGATGCGCCAGTTCGAGATCGCCGCCAATGCGCTCAAGCTCGAGGATCCGATCCGACTCAAGCTCTCTCAACCCAAGACGAGCCTCAGCGTCTCGGTGCCGGTGCGCATGGATAACGGCTCGGTCGAGGTCTATACCGGTCACCGGGTGCAGTGGGACATCTCCCGCGGCCCCGCCAAGGGCGGCATCCGTTATCACCCCGACGTCACCCTCGATGAAGTAAAAGCGCTGGCCGCCTGGATGACCTGGAAGTGCGCGGTGGTCAACATCCCGTTCGGCGGCGCCAAAGGCGGGGTCGCCTGCAATCCCAAGCGGATGTCCCAGCATGAGCTCGAGCGGCTCACCCGTCGCTACACCTCCGAGATCCTGATGATCATCGGCCCCGACAAGGATGTCCCGGCTCCCGATGTCTACACCAATGCCCAGACCATGGCCTGGATCATGGACACCTACTCGATGACCAAGGGTTATTCGGTGCCGGCGGTGGTGACCGGGAAGCCGCTCGAGCTCGGGGGATCGCTGGGGCGGCGCGAGGCCACGGCGCGCGGTTGCATGGTTGCAGTCCAGAACGCTTGCCAGCATCTGGGTATCGACATGCAGCGGTCGCGAGTGGCGGTGCAGGGGTTCGGCAACGCCGGAGCGATTGCCGCCGAGCTCTTTGCCGGAGCGCGGGCGACGGTCGTGGCGGTCTCCGACTCCTCCGGCGGGGTCTACAACGACAAGGGGATCGATGTGGCGGCGGCCATTCGCCACAAGAACGACACCGGCAAGGTCACCGGGCT
>JBIOUT010000430.1:0-4291 GCA_044867365.1 Candidatus Eiseniibacteriota bacterium
ATGGAGCCAGGCTTCACTCTCCTCGAGACGACCGGCGCGCAACACCTCGAAGGCTCGGCGATGCGCGGCATCGGCGAGCCCGGTCGCCAGGGCGAGCCCCATGCCGACGAGGAGAATTATCGCCGCCGGAATCCCGGCCCATACCCAGACCCGAGAGTTCCGAGGGCGCGATCCACCGACGCGGGTCGTGCGCGCCGGAGTCACCGGTGGCTGGCCATCGGCGTCGAAACCTCCGGCGACCATTCCAAGGAAGAGGGCGCCGATGAGAGCGGTCGGCACCTCTTGGGCGCTGAAATCGACGAGCGAGTGAAGGGCCAGGGCGAGCCCGCCGGCCATGATTCCTACATCGGTGAGGTCGAGCCCATCGCGCTTCCACTCGTCCGACGACCGTCCCTTCGCTCGAGTCTTGCGGCTCGCGGTCGCTGCCGACAGGGAGCGCCAGGCCGAGCGCCCGGCAACGACCGCGCACGCCGCAACCCATCCGAGGCCGGCGAGCCCGAGCTCCGCCGCGAGCTCGAGGACATCCGAATGCGCATGAATCGCCGTCTCGCCGGTCTCCGCTTCCAGCCGCTGCATCGCCGGCGGGCGAGCCATGTAGAAAGCCAGCCGAAAACTCCCCGGTCCGCTTCCCCACAAGGGATGCGCTCTTATTCGATCGATGGCGGTTTGGGCGATGAGTCGCCGCCGCTCGAAGCTGGTGAGCGCGCTCGCCCCCTTGCTCCCGCTCGTCTCCGCCTCGAGAACGCCCGAACGTTCGCGAGTGGCGAGCCGCCCCCCCACCGTCCCGGCGCAGACGATCGTCACGATGACCGCGCCGGCGGCGAGCCCCTTGAGCCCGCGAGGGTCGCGCCGGGCGACCTCGGCAATCCATCTCCCGCCGCCGCGGGCGAGCCAGATCGCCAAGAGCGCCGCCGTCACTCCTCCGGCGAGCCACGCGCCGCGCGACTCACTGAGGAGAAAGCACGCCAGGGCGAGAAGCGCCGCTCCCCCCCAACCGAGCCGGCCCGAGCCCGAGGCTTGGCAGGCGCCGGCGGCGGCGACCGGCAGCCAGGCTCCAGTGTAGGCGCCCATCAGATTGTGGGTGCCGAGCGGCCGGGTCGGCCGCGAGGGCTCCCACAGCGAGGGATCGAGAAAAGGGTGAATGCCGAAGCGCTGCATCACCCCCCAGCCGGCGACGATCACCATCCCTGCAAGTCCGGCGGCGACAATTCTTCGTCGCTCGCTGCCATTCATCCCCAGCATCACGATCGCCACGACGACGAGCGCGGTGCGGTCCAGGACCTGCACGAGCGCCGCCGGCGGATCGAGGGACGCGGGTGCGCGGACGACCTCGACGACCCAAAAGGCGAGGAGAAGCGCGGCGACCTGTCGCGCGCCCCGGCTCATCCGATCGGCCAGCCGTGGCGCGTCAGTGAGAGCGACCAGTCCCAACCCCATCGCCAGCAGATGAAAACCGGCCCGGAAGGCGCTTCCGAAAGCGTTGACGGTGATGGGTGCTAGAAAGACGAGCAAACCCAAGCCGCCGACGAGCGCGGTTTGGCGAACGGAGCGGTTGTCGTCGCTCTTGACGGTTCTCCTCCGTCGCGGAGAGAGCGGAGAGCCATCGAGCCTTTGGGCTCGTGTCGCTGGCTTCTCCGGAGAAAGCGGCGGGTGCGTGCCTCGACCGATGACCCGATGAATGCCTTTAACGGGCCTCTAGTGCGTTTCTTCCTGGCTCGCCTCCGGTGGCCCCGGCTGGACCGCCTTTGACCTGCCAGCAGTCGCTTAAGATATCATTGCGCAAGAGCTTCGTCAATTCGTTTGGACTCGCGGAGGACATCGTGGCGCAATCGAGCGCGCCGAACGCGTGACTCGCGCGTGAGGAGTGGAGCCGTTGAATGATGAGCGTTGGTACGACCTGATCGAACAGATCCGCACCAAATTCAAGGTGACCCGCCAAGAGGAGCAGCCGCCTGTGCATGGACCGGGCAAGATCGAACTGATCGAGTTCGAGGGTCCGGGAGGACCGATGCGTCTTGAGCGCGTCACTCGCCCGGTGATCCTCGAGCGCCGGTCACATTATTCGAAGCGCATCGGCGGGCAGACCTCCGAAGAGCTGGTCTATTCCGAGAGCGAGTTCTCTCACCGCGTCACCCTCTATCGCTGGGTGGACGGGGCCTGGCAGGAGGAGGATTACCGGCGCATGATGGGAGCGCGCTAGGCGACGCTCCGTGGACCGGCGTTGCTGCCGGCTGCTGCCGGCTACTCGTGCCGCCCGACCGCGGTCGAATCGGCGGCGCAGCCGACGCCGAAGGCGCCGATTCGCCCGCAGCCCGGCGCCTCGCGACACGGAGAAGAGGCGCGGAGCCCGAACTCCCCGGCTTCCGGATTGCAGAGCTCGGGATCGAGGGAAAGATTCCCCGGATAGACGGCGCACTCGGGAGAGAATTCTCCCTCCGGATTCCCCCAGAGATCGTTGCAACGGAAGGCCTGGCGCTCCTGGAACTGGCGCTCGCAGCTCACCGCCGGGCCGCCGCGGTTCAAGGCGAGGATATTTCGCTCGACGATCGGGGCGGCGAAGTCGCGAACCAGAATGCCGGCCGCGGTGGCCGATGAATCATGGTTGGCCCAGATCACGTTGGCGGCGATCTGAGGCTGAGCACGCTCGATGCTCACCCCTCCCCCTCCCTCGAGCGCCACATTCCATGCGACGACGTTGAAATTCACCACCGGCTCCGAGGAGTGACTGACGGCGAGCCCACCGCCTCTGCGGCGCGCGCGATTGTGGAGCACCTGATTGCCGCCGATCACCGGCGAGGACTCGAAGGTGCCCCGCCGCTTGCCGACATAGATGCCGCCGCCGTCGGCGGCCTCGTTTCCTTCGATTCGACTATTGGCGATCACCGGACTGGCGCCGTCCAAGCAGGCGATGCCCCCGCCGCGTCCGTCCGGGCCGAGCGCTCGATTGCCGGTGATCCAGTTGTGATTGAGCCGGGGGGCCGCATGCCGGGCGCAGCGGATCCCCGCCCCATCCCCGTGCTCGTCGGTGAGGACGCCACCGGTCACGGTGAAGCCCTCGAGGAGGGTCGAGGCTCCCACTTCTCCGAAGCTGACGACCGGACCTCTCCCCGCCCCGTCGATGACGGTCGAATCGGGGCCGGCTCGGGCGATCAGCGATACCCCGTCCGCGATCCGGATGGCACCGATGTAACGACCCGGGGCGACGAGCACCGTATCGCCCGCGGACGAACGGCCGAGGGCGCCGGCAATCGTCGCCTCGTTCTCGGGAACCAGGATGGTGCGAGCGGTGGTCGAGCGGGCGCCGGCAGTAGCGGCGGCGACGAGAATGAAGAGAAGGAACGGTCGGATCACGGCGATGGGCGGGGAGGAGAAAGGGCCGGCGTCTCGGATCAGCGGCGGCGCTTGACCAGGCGCACGGTGGTGCCGCGGTCGAAGCGGAACTCGACCTCGTCCATCATCTGCCGCATGATGTAGATGCCCCGCCCGCGCTCGCGGAGCAGGTTCTCGGGGCTCGTCGGATCGGGCAGGCTGTCCGGGTCGAAACCGGGTCCGGGGTCGTGAACCACGACGGTGAGGGCATCCGGACCCACCTGGAAGTTCATCTCGATCTGGCACTCGCCGCCGTTACGGCATCCGTGCTGAATGGCATTGGTTCCCGCTTCGACGATCGAGATCGAGACTGCGGTCTTCTCCTCTTCGTCGAAATGCATGAGCTCGTTGAGCGCCTCGACCACGTTGTCGACGAGATCGAGGTATTCGAGCTTGGCGGGGATGGTCAGGTCGACCTTGCCACTGGCACCGTGGGTGGTCATGACATCAGAAACTGGCGAGGGCTTGTGCCTCATCGGAGTAGTTCTCGAAGATCATGTTCAGTCGAGTCACCATCAAGAGACTCTCGACCCGACGGGATGCCTTGCACAGTTTCATCTCACCTCCGGCCTTGGTCACCGTATGGTGACCCTGGATGAGAATGCCGAGCCCGGTGGAATTGACCCAAGAGACATCGCCGAGATCGACAAGGATTTTCCGGCGTCCTTGCTCCAGAATTCCGTCCACGTGATTCTGAAAGCTGTCGGCGTCGGGCCCGCCCATCAGCTTCCCGGAGATGGTGAGGACTACGACGTCGTTCCGTTCGTTTCGGGTGATCTTCAACGCCGACCTCCGGCCGTCACTGGGCCGGTCGCCAATCCCTGTCGCCACACGTCCCACACGCTCGGCTAACCTGTCGTCGATTCTGTTTGGCCGGCGGCGATGGTATCAAGCTCCGGTCGTCCCGTCCACCCGCTCGAGC
>JBIOUT010000431.1:0-6433 GCA_044867365.1 Candidatus Eiseniibacteriota bacterium
GGATGTCGCCATAGGAAACGACTCCGGGTTGACCCACGTTGCCGCCGCGGTCGAAACCCCGACCGTCGTCATTTTCGGAGCGACAGTGTCGGCCTTCGGCTTCTCCCCGATCGGAACGCATCGCATCGTCGAGCAATCCGATCTCGGCTGCCGTCCCTGTAGCGTTCACGGCGGCCCGACCTGTCCCCGTTCCGACCTCGCTTGCCTGAACGGCGTCGCGGCCGCGGACGTGCTCCGCGCCGTCGACGACCTGATCGGCGCGCCGCGTCCGGAGCTCGTGGATGCCCGCTGATCCAGAGCGGATTGCGGTGCGAAGGTTCGAACGAGCCGATGTCCACTAGCCTCCGCCACCCGCAGCAGGCGGTCACCCTCGGCATCGGGCTCCTCGCCGGCCTTTCCGCTCTGGCGGTTTATGCGGCCACCGCCTATCGCACTTCTCCCTTCTGGGACGCCGGCGAGTTCATAGCTACGAGCGCCATCCTCGGCATTCCGCACCAGCCCTCGACCCCGCTCTACGTTCTGATCGGGCGACTCGTCTCCCTGGTGCCGGTGGGCTCGGTGGCCTTCCGGATCAACATGCTTTCGGCGGTGGCGACGTCGCTCGCCGTCGTTTTCACCTTCATCGCCACCGAGAAGCTGGCGCGTCGCATGGAGTCGAGCGCGGGGTTCTCCGTCATCGCCGGGCTCGCCGCAGCGGCCTTCGTCGCCTTTTCGCGCACCCTCTGGTTCAGCGCCCTCGAGGCGGAGGTCTATTCGCTCTCGAGCATGATGGTCGCGCTCTCGGCCGCCTGGGTCGTCGACTGGGCCGAGCGCCCTCCTGCGCAACGCAACGGCCGGGCTCTCTTCCTCGTTCTCTATCTCTTGAGCCTATCGATCGCCATCCATCTGGGCACCATCCTGGTTCTTCCGGCACTTCTGGTCTTCGTGATCCACGAGATCCTGGGGAGCTGGAAACGCACCTTCACCGTCCTCGCCGGCCTCGGCGGGGGATTGCTGGCGATGGGGGTGGCGGCGAACCTGGCGGAGGCGATGGGCGCAGGAGCGGCGAGCGAAGCCGCCGGATTCAGCGCGGTGAGCCTGCTCGCCCTCGTCCTTCTGCCGCGCTTCCGCCGCCCGGCTGGATTCCTCCTCGCTCTTTTCCTTCTCGGGCTGAGCGTTCATCTCTTTCTTCCCATCCGCGCCCACCTCAATCCGGTGATCAACGAAGGGGATCCCGACAACTGGCGTGCCTTCTGGGATACCTTGACCCGCGCCCAGTATCCGGCTCCGAATCCATTGGTTCGGCGGGCGCCGCTTCTCTTTCAGTTCGGTCCGATGTTCCTGCGCTATCTGGGAGAGCAATGGTCGCTCGTCCCCGCCCGCCTTCCCGGATTCCTCGCCGGTCTCAAAGGGGGTTGGCTGGCGGCGTCGAGCGGGTTGCTGCCGCTCGTTGCCGCCGCCGCCGGAGGGTGGATGCAGGCGAGACGCGACCGGAGCGGGTTCGCGCTGATCGCCGTCTTTGCGCTCGTCACCGGCCCGGGAATGGTCATCTACCTCAACTTTTCCGATCACGAGGTCCGCGAGCGCGACTACTTCTTCAGCGGCTTCTATCAGGCGGTCGCGATGTGGGCGGGGCTCGGGGCGGCGCCCGCCGCCCGAGCGCTCGCCGGCCCGTCCCGCCCCTCGGGGGTGGTGGCCGGGGCGGTCGTTCTCGCCCTCGCCTTCCTGCCGGCGAAAACCGGCTGGTTCGAGCACGACCGCACTCGCGATACGATCGCTCGCGACTACGCGTACAACATGCTGGCGCCGCTTCCCGCGGACGCCATCCTCTTCACCAACGGCGACAACGACACCTTCCCCCTCTGGTATCTCCAAACCGTCGAGGGAGTCCGCAAGGATGTGCGAGTGGTGAATCTGAGCCTCCTCAACACCACATGGTACATTCGACAACTCCGCGACCTCGAGCCGCGCGTGCCGATTCGTCTCTCGGATTCCGAGATCGATGCTCTGGTTCCGATGGTCGATCCGGCGACGCGCCAGCTCCTTCTCACCAAGGACCTCGCCGTTCGCCAGATCCTGAAAGACAACCACGGCGGGCGACCGACCTATCTGGCGGTGACCGTGCCCCAACGTATGGGACTCGACGAGTACATGAGAATGGAAGGCTTGACCCATCGCATCTATCCGGAAAAGGCGAGCAATGCGATCGACCTGGAGAAGTGCCGCCACAACGTGTACCAGGTGTTCACCCCGCTCCACGGCATTCTCACCGCCGACGGCAAGACCGATTCGACCCTCTACCGCGACTTGAACGAGACCCGCTTGATCCAGAACTACGCCGCCATTCACTTCTACATGGCGGCCGAGCTCGACCGCTTGGGAAAGGTGGATGAGGCGTTGACCGAGGCCCTGCGGGCGCAGGCGGTGAGCCCCGGCTTCTCCGGCAACCGGATCTTCCTCGGCATCCTCTACGAGAAGCACGGCGAATGGGCCAAGGCCGAAGCCCATTACCGGGAGTCGATCGCGGCGGTAGGGCAGGAACCCCGGCTGACTCACCGGTTGGGTTGGGTGATCGCCCAGCAGGGAAGATTGAACGAGGCAGTGCCGATCTTGAAGGAGGCGGTGGATCGTGGCGGCGGCGGCTACTTCGATCCTTATGCGTCTCTCTTCGAGGTCTACTTGTCGATGGGGAAGCAGGGAGAGGCGGTGGCCCTGCTCGATCGCTGGCTGAGCATTCACCCCGGCGACGAGGATGTGCGCAAGGTTCGCGATCGGGCGGCGCGCGGTGAGCTCAACGCGATCGGCCGCGGGATGACGCCCCGGCTCGATTGAGCCCGGGCGGCTGGGATCGAAAGGAGCAGCATGGCGGATCGGGTGCTGGTTACCGGGGTTGCCGGATTCATCGGCTCTCATCTCGCGGAAGCTCTCCTCGCTCGCGGTTGCGAGGTGGTGGGCATCGACTGCCTGACCGATTACTACGATCCCGCGCTCAAGGAAGCCAACTTGATCGCGCTTCGCCGTGAGCCGCGCTTCGAGCACGTCCGCGAAGACCTGAACACGGTGGACCTCGAGCGCGTCGCCGGCGGCATCGACCTGGTCTTCCATCAAGCGGCGCAGGCGGGAGTGCGCGCCAGCTGGGGCCGCGAGTTCTCGATCTACACCCGGCAGAATGTGGATGCCACCCAGAGGCTGCTCGAATTCTTTCGCCGCCGCCCACCGCGGAAATTCATCTACGCCTCGTCCTCCTCGGTCTATGGCGAAACGAGCGAGCTGCCGATGCGAGAGGATGGTCCCACGGCTCCCCATTCTCCCTATGGAGTCACCAAGCTCGCCGCCGAGCACCTGGCCCGCCTCTATCATCGAAATTTCGCAATACCGACGGTTTCGCTCCGCTACTTCACCGTCTACGGGCCGCGCCAGCGACCGGACATGGCGTTTCGACGTTTCATTGCCGCTCTCCTCGACCGCCGGCCGCTCGTTGTCTACGGCGACGGTCGCCAGACCCGCGACTTCACCTACATCGACGATGCGGTGGCCGCCAATCTGGCGGCAGCGGAGCGCGGGGTGCCGGGCAGTGTGCTCAACATCGGCGGCGGCTCGCGGGTGATTCTCCGCGAGTGCCTCGAGATGCTCGTCCGCCTGGTGGGGCAGGGGGAGATCCGTTACGAGTCGGCCCAGCATGGCGACGTGACCCATACCTGGGCGGACACCTGCCGGGCGCAGGCGGAGCTCGGGTTCGTCCCCGGGGTGGGGATCGAGGAGGGTCTGGCGCGCCAGGTCGCCTGGCAGACGGCGATGAAGCGATCCGGCGGCGGCCGATCGCCTGCGCTATGCTAGGCTCGCGACAGCGGATAGCCTGAAATGAGCACCCGACCTGTGGACATGGCCGTCACCCCCGGACGCGCCGCCGGACGCGCCTCGACCGGCGCCCAGACGACCCGGATGCTGAGTGTCATCCTTCCGGTTTGGAACGAGGTCGACTCGGTGCCCGAGCTCGTGGAGAAGCTGAGTCAGGTGCTGGGAGCGACCGGGGAGCGCTACGAGATCCTCTTCGTCGACGACGGCTCGACCGACGGCACGTTCGAAGCCGTCGCTCGCGCCCGCGCCGGGGAGCCGGCGCTCCGGGCGATCCAGCTCCGCCGTCATTTCGGCAAGTCGGCCGCTCTCGCCTCCGGCTTCCGTGAGGCGAGAGGGGACCTCGTCATCACCATGGACGGCGACATGCAGGACGATCCAGGGGAGATCCCCAACCTGGTCGCCAAGCTCGATCAGGGTTACGACGTCGTCTCCGGCTGGAAGGTGAAGCGGCGCGATCCGTGGAGTAAGAGGCTGCCGTCGCGGTTCTTCAATCTGGTCACCCGGCGCATGTCGGGCCTCGACATTCACGACTTCAACTGCGGCCTCAAGATCTATCGCCGTGATGTCACCCAGACCATCGATGTCTATGGCGAGCTCCATCGCTATCTTCCCGCCCTCGCCCACTGGGCGGGATTCCGGGTGGGCGAGGTGCCGGTCGTTCATCATCCCCGCCGCCATGGTGTGACCAAGTTCGGCCGCTCCCGCTTCTTGAACGGCTTTCTCGATCTTCTCGGAGTCATGTTCCTCCACTCGAGCGAGCGAAGCCCGCTCCATCTTTTCGGCCGGCTGGGCGTCGGTTCGGCGACGGCGGGTTTCCTCATCTGCTCGGTCTTTTTCGTCGAATGGCTGGGCGGGAGTCCGATGCGCGTGCGCCCGCTCATGCTCTTCGGTCTGGCCCTCATCCTCCTCGGGGTGCAGTTCGTGAGCATCGGCTTCCTGGGCGAGCTCGTGGTCAAGGAGCGCGGCTCCCACCCCTACCCGGTCCGCGATCGCCTGGGGTGACGAGCGGAGTTCCGGGGAAGCCGGACCTGCGTTTGGCGGGATGAGCGACCGGCGAACCAGGAGAGAGGGTCACCCTCCGCGAGTGCTCCTCATCGTGGTCCATTGGAACGGGCTCGAATGGAGCGAGCGCTGCCTGCGCTCGCTCGAGCGTCTCACCTACCCTGCGGTCGAGGTCTTGGTCATCGACAACGGCTCGACCGACGGCTCCGGCGCCCAGCTCAGAGCTCGCTTCCCGGAGATCGAGGTGCTCCGTCTGGAGGAGAACCGCTTCTATGCCGGCGGAGCCAATCGCGGCCTGCAACGCGCCATCGCCCGGGGCGTCGATTACGCCGTCATTCTCAACAACGATACCGAGGCGGCGCCCGACCTTGTCGATCGTCTGGTCGAGGTCGCGGAGTCCGATCCGCAGATCGCGCTCGTCGGCCCCAAGATCCTCTACGTCGAGCCGCCGCATCTTTTGTGGTCGGCGGGAGGACGTATCGATTATTGGCGCGGAATGTTCCATCATCTGGGGCTCCGCCGCCCCGATGGCCCGCCCTTCGACCGCCAGCGGGATGTCGACTACCTGACCGGGTGCTGCATCTTGATCAGTCGGCGGGGGCTCATCGAAATCGGCTACCTCGATACCCGCTTCACCATGTATTCGGAGGACGCGGATTGGTGCGTTCGCGCCCGCCGGCTCGGCTACCGGGTCGTGTACGCCCCGGCTGCCCGCCTCTTCCACGGCGTGTCGGCGGCGTCGGGTGGGGGTCTCACTCCCTACAAGATGTATCACCGGGTGCGATCGAACCTGCTCTTCTTCCAGCGTTACGCCCGCCCCTGGCACTGGCCGGCGATCGCCCTGTGTCTGCCCCTCGCCTTCGCCTGGTTCGCCGGACGCGAGCTCGCACGGGGTAATCGCCGAATCATCGTCGCCGCCTTCCAGGCTCTTGCCGACCTGGCCCGGCGCGCGCCGCGCCGCGCGGTCTGAGGCCTCATCCTTGAGCCTCGGACCCGACCTCGGCCCGGAATCGGCCGTGATGCCGGTCGAGGAGGAAACGCCCTCGGTCGCCCGGCGCGTCAAGATCCTCACCCGCGACTCGCTCGTTTACGGGCTCGGCATGGCCGGGCAGAAGTTCATCGGACTCTTGCTGCTCCCGGTGCTCACCCGGGTGTTCGCGCCGGCCGAGTACGGAGCGAACGAGCTCATCGGCCTTCTCATCGTCATGCTCTCCTACTTCGTGGTGCTGGGGAACGATGCCGCACTCCTGCGTTTCACCTACGACACCGATTCCGAAGAGGAGCGGCGCCGTATCGCCACGAGCGCCCTCCTCTTCCGGCTTGGCGCCGCGGCGCTGGTCACCGTCATTGCCCTGCCGGTGGCACGGCCGCTCTCCACCCTTCTCTTCGACGGCCGCGACTATTCCGGGATCATTCGCTTCGCGGTTCTCGATCTGCCTTTCGCCGCGGTGGTGAAGTTCACCATCGATCTCCTGCGGGTGAGACTGCGACCCGAGCGCTTCGTCGCCTACTCGATCGGCAACCTGGCGGCGATCGCGCTCTTCACCATCGTCCTCACCCCGTCGGTGCTCGAGCTCGAGCTTCCCTTCGGTGC
>JBIOUT010000432.1:0-8320 GCA_044867365.1 Candidatus Eiseniibacteriota bacterium
GGTGTCGACGGTCTGGCCCGTGACGAAGCGGGCGAAATACACCCCGGTGCCGGACGGCGCACCGGCGGCATTGAGACCGTCCCATGTCGCCCGGAAGCTACCGGCGGCCGCCTCCTGGTCGATGAGGGTACGGACGAGTCGCCCCTGCACGTCGTAGATCTTGAGCGACACGCGGGCGGGAGCGACGACCGTGTACTCGAGAAACGCGCGCTGACCGGGGCCACTCGCCAGCTTGAGGGCCGGCCCCGATGCCGACTTCTCCAACGCTCCCACATCCTGCTTGCTCTGAACATCGAAGTCATCCCCGTCGCGCCCCACGCTGTGTCCGCTCGCTCCGTGCTGAGTGGGGTGATGCTCATGATCGAAGGGATTGTGCGGTGGGGCCACGTAAGGGAACGAAGGCAAGTAGGGCCGATCGTTGACATCGATGCCGTCACCGAGCCGATTGTTCGGAGCGATGTTGAAGCCGTTGACCAGCACTCCCGCCGCTACCCTCTCCTCGATATCCACGACGTCATCGGCGAGCCGCCGGCCGTTCGGGAAGCCGGCGAGATCGCCGGCAAGCACCCCGAGACGCTTCGGATTGGCGCTCGGTGGAATCGCCATGTTGAGCCTGAGCATCTCGCTTGCCACCACGTTCGCCGGCTGATTCAGTCCCGGCACTCCGGTCAAGAAGACGGTCACCAGATCATTGCGTGGCGTCGGCGGCACGGAGATGCCATAGAGAAGATTGAGAAGATTCGGCAGCTCGGGGTTGGTGACGTAGCTCAAGAACGCACCATCGCCGGTCGGTTTGGTGGCATTGAAGCGGTCCTTGTCCTGTAATCCGATGACCACCTCGTTGACCAGCGGATGCCCGAGCCGCGACACCTGAATCGCTGGGCCGCCGACCGACACGGTGCCATCACCGTTGAGGGTTCGGGTCATCGGCCGCTCGGCCGAGTCGTAGATGCCGATGATCGAGTTGCCGGCGTGCGGCGGCTGACCGTCGCGCGTGAGCCGGGTCATCGGCACCTGGATGGCGATGGTCATGCAGTTGTAGCCGCCGACACCATCTACTCCCTTGCCCTTGTCTCCGGGCACCCGGCGGATGGTGAGGAGATCGAAGATGGCGGCGAGATCGACGAAGAAGGGATCATCGCGCGGGCCGATGAACACCTTGGTGCCGTCGCCGAGGGTCGTGATCGCCTCGTCGACCAAGCCATCGTAGTCGGGCATCGATGCTGGACCGACGAAGTTCGGGGCCACCGGGACGTTGGTAGCCAAAATCGTGGGTACACCGTCGTCGTAGCGGGTGATCTCGGCGGTCTGGAACACGTTCAGATCGGGATCGGTGAGCGAGGTGACGACGCCCGTGTTGTAGAGGAAAGTGGCGCCGGTTCGCCGGGTGGTCGTGAACTCGAACTCGTACCGTATATGGTCGCGAGCGTCACCGACATTGTCGATGTTCATGTAGTAATCGACCTGCTCGTCGAAAGTGTAGAAGTTGGGTCCGCCGTTCGGCTCGAGGAGCGGGATCCAGTTGCCGACGATGGTCACCTTCCCCGGCGCATCGGGGCTGACGAAGGCATAGAGGTCGGTATCGTCGGCGAGCCGGTCCTTTGCGGTGCCTGGAGCCTCGCTGTGGCTCGAGGCGATGAGTGGCGCCGGAGCGCTCCCGGCGGCCAGGGCCACGAGCACCGCCGCCACGCCCGGGCGCAAGTTGCGAAGAGTCATCTCGTCTCCCCTATCCGGGCGCAAGGGCGCCCGTGGTGGTTCTCCCATGAAGTGGGGGTGCGGGTTGGAAGACCCGGAACCGGCAGGCGCTCCCCCGTGCGGTCGGAGCGGAGGCCGGATTCCGGTCGCCTTGTCTACGGATCGAGAGGCCCGCCCGGATTGTGCGAGCGGCGGAAGATGAGAAAATGCCCAGGCGGGGGTTGAGGGCAATCCCCTGGGCTGCACGCTACGTAAATCTGGGCAAGGAGGAGCCTCTTCGTTGTCACGCGGATCACGGGCCGCTGTGCCTGCGGCAGAGAGCGATCGGATGCTGGCCGAGCGACTCAAGAGTCGTGACGGCTCGGCACTCGCAGTGCTCTATGACCTCCATGGCGGCGTCGTGTATTCGGTGGCCCTGCGGATCTTGAGATCCACCGGAGACGCCGAGGAAGTGACCCAGGAGGTCTTCCTTTACGCCTGGGAGAAAGCCGATCTATTCGACGCCAAACGCGGATCGCTTCGCGCCTGGCTCGGAACCAGGGCGCGAAGCCGGGCCATCGATCGCTTGCGCCACCATCGCAGCCAGGAGCGACGGCGCGAAGCGCTGGCCCGCGAATCCTCGGCGGATTTCCCCGCGTCGATGGCGAGCGCGGAGAGAGAGGGGTCAGCGGCCACCACCCGTGACATGGTTCGCCGAGCCCTCGATCAACTGCCCAAGGAGCAACGGGAAACGATCGAGATCGCTTATTTCGAGGGGCTATCGCAGTCGGAGATCGCCGCCCGCACCCAGACCCCGCTCGGCACGGTCAAGACGCGCATGCGGCAAGGCATGATGCGCCTGCGCGCCGCCATGGGAGGATTGCTCGCCGAGGAGTCACCGTGAACGATCGTCGCGAGTTCCAGGACATGCAGGGACACGAGGTGTTCGAGGAGATGGCCGCGGCCTTCGCCCTCGACGCGCTCGAGGAATCCGATCTCTCCGAATTCCGCCGGCACCTGGATACAGGCTGCGAGCTCTGCGCCGCGCTCCGGCCGGAGTTCGAGCGCGTTGCGAGCGCCCTCCTCCTTGCCGCCGAACCGGCCCAACCACCGTCCGAGCTTCGGGCCAGGATCCTGCGCGCCGCCGGTGTCGAAGCCGGCGGGCCCGCGAAGGCGCCGCGCCGGCCGATCACAACCTCCCGGCCGAGTGATGAACGCCGGGCCATGACCGCCGAGCTCCGCTCCCACCGCGAGCGGTTCACCGGAATCCTGGCGCTCGCGGCGTCGGTCGTGCTCGCCATCGTCTCCTGGCTCGCCTTCACCATGCATGCCGAGATCGATGCGACGCGCGAGCGAGCGGTTGCCGCAGAGAGGCGGGCAGCCGAGCTCGAGAACGAGATTGCACGACTCAAGACGGCAGCCGATGAGCAGGCGGCGCTCATCAATCTCCTGCGCAATCCGAGCTCGGGGCTCGTCACGCTCGCCTCACTCAAGCCGGCGCCGAAGGCCTCGGGAAGGATCCTCTGGGATCCGAAGGTGGGACGCGGATACCTGTGGGTGCTCGGGCTGCCGCCCGATCCGGAAGGCAAGGACTATCAGCTGTGGGCGATCATCGGCGGCGTGCCGAAGAGCGCCGGGGTGTTCTCGGTGGCGGCCGACGGCTCCGCGCTCTTGCCGCTTCTCGACGTCGGACCCCAATTGCATGTCGCCGCCTTCGCCATCACCCTCGAGCCCGCAGGCGGGCTGCCGGCTCCGAGCGGCGAGATGGTGCTCATCGGACAGACCGGAGCCTGATCGGCGCATTTTTTCGGCGATTTCTCCTGGCGCGCCATTTGCTGCTTTGGGCTTCCCAGTCATCTATGAGATCCCTGCGCCATTGGAAGATCAGAAGATGGCGGCGATTCAGTATTCCATGCGCCGCTCTTCTGGGTCTTCTTACTCAGGATTCTGCGGCCTTTGCCCAGCTTCAATCGAAGGAGCCGCGGGATTTTCCACCGCCTGAGGCGGCGCCACCGCTCACCGCACCACCCCTTACCGCCCCCCCACCCGTCGCCCACTTTAATCTTCTCCTGATCGGCGACTCGATCACCAAGGGGCAGAAAACCGACCCCGGATTCCGCGATGATCTCTTTCGCCTGTTGGCGAGCGAGCCCCTCTACACCTTCACCTTCCTGGGATCGTGCGGCGAGCCGCCGCTTTGTGGCCATTTCCGTGGAGGCCTGCAGATCCAAGATCTGTATCCGAACAGCTCCGGCAACCCCCGTCGAGTCTTTCACGTCGACTCCGACCTCGGACCTCCTGCCACTCCGGACATCGCTGCTATTCATATGGGGACCAACGACCTGCACTCCCAGGCCCCTCCTTTTGTCCCTTATTCCCTTGACCACGGCATCACGCTTTGTCCGTCGCAATCGGCCGAGCTGGCCGAGCTCATCTGCTACCTGCTTCAGTGGCAAAACGGATCGCGGAGCGACAGGCTCCAGCGGATCGTCCTCTCGACGATCATTCCCATGCGCGGCCGGGACCTTGACGTGAGCGAATGGAACGAAGCGGAGATCGCGATGGTCGAGGATTTCGCCGAGGGCACGGCAACTGGAGTCCCGGTACGGGTGACGTTGGCCGACAACTATCGTCGCTTCATCGCCAACCCCAGGCTATTCAGCGCCGGTCCCGGCGGTTGGATGCTCGATGCCATGCATCCAAACCGCAAAGGTCAAGCTCAAATGGCTAAGGTCTACCATGCGGCCATCATGGCGGCGATCGAGGATCGAACGCCGCCGGCGGCGGCCGCCTTCCTCGAGGTGGTGACGATTGGATCGACCAGCGTCACCCTCCTCTTTCGGGCCAGCGGAGACGACGGCTTTCTCGGACGGGCCACCCGCTACGACCTTCGCTACTCGAACGCGGTTTTCGGCCCCGATCGCTTCGGCATGGCCACTCAGGCGAGGGGCGAACACAAGCCCGGAGCGCCCGCGGTCAGCGACACGCTGAGGGTGACCGGTCTTCTTCCGGGAACGACCTATCACTTCGCGCTCAAGGTGGTGGACGATGCCGGCAACCGCTCGCCGATGTCGAACCTCGCCACCGCGTCCACCCCGGCGCAAGTGAACATCGTTGCCGCGTTGAGGCGGCGTTAACCGCCTCCGCGGGTTCGCCTCTTACTTCACGCGCACGAGCCTCCGGGTCTCCGAGACATCCCCGGCATCCAGGCGATAGAAGTAGACGGCGGCGCCGACCTCCGCCCCGCGATCGTTGCGACCGTCCCACCACGCCTCGTGCGATCCTGCTTCCTGGGATCGCCCTCGACCGCGCCATGCTCACCCCGCGACTCCTTCTCGTGTACCATCCCGCCATGATGCGATCGATCAACCCGGCAACCGGTCAGCTCGTAGCCGAGATCGAGGAGCATGGGGAGAAAGAAATCGGCTCCCGCCTCGCCGCTGCGGAGGCGGCCTACCCGAAGTGGCGCGACCTCGACGCCGACGCCCGCGCCGAACGCCTGCACGCCGCCGCCGCTCGCTTGCGCGCCGGGCGGGATCGCCATGCGCGGCTCATGGCCGAGGAGATGGGAAAGCCGATCGCGCAAGCGGAATCCGAGGTCGAGAAGTGCGCCTGGGGTTGCGACTATTACGCCGACCATGGGGAGGAGTTTCTCACCCCGGAGATGGTCTCGACCGACGCCGGACGCAGCTACGTGCGATTCGATCCGCTCGGAGTGGTGCTCGCGATCATGCCCTGGAACTTTCCCTTCTGGCAGGTCTTCCGTTTCGCCGCTCCGGCGTTGATGGCCGGGAACGTCGCCGTTCTCAAGCATGCCTCCAATGTTCCCCGCTGCGCTCTCGCTCTCGAGGAGCTCTTCGCCTCGGCGGGATTCCCCCCCGGCGTCTTCACCACCCTCCTCATCAGTAACGAGGCGACCGAGGCGGTCATCCGGCATCCGGCGGTGGCGGCAGTGACCTTGACCGGGAGCGAGCGCGCCGGAATGGCGGTGGGGCGGACGGCGGGGGACGCGCTCAAGAAGACGGTGCTCGAGCTCGGCGGCTCCGATCCCTTCCTGGTTCTCGAGGATGCGGACCTCGAAGCCTGCATCGCCACCGCGGTCACGGCGCGCATGATCAACAACGGCCAGAGCTGCATCGCCGCCAAGCGCTTCATCGCCGTGCAACGAGTGGCCAAGGAGTTCGAGTCCAAGCTCGCTGCCCGCTTTGCCGGGATCCAGGTGGGCGATCCGCTCGATCCCGCAACCGAGCTCGGCCCTCTCGCCCGCGCCGATCTGGTGTCTGCCCTCGATCGCCAGGTCAAAGACTCGGTCGCCGCCGGTGCGCGTCTGGTCACCGGCGGCGCGTCGCTCGAGCGTCCGGGGTTCTTCTATGCCCCGACTCTTCTCGCCGATGTTCGCCCCGGCATGCGGGCCATCGACGAGGAGACCTTCGGGCCGGTGGCGGCGCTCACCCGCGCAGCGAGCGCCGACGAAGCGCTGGCGCTCGCCAATCGCAGCCGTTACGGGCTCGCGGCGAGCGTATGGACGCGGGACATTCGACGTGCCGAGGATCTGGCGCGCCGGATCGAGACCGGATCCGTCTTCGTCAACGGCATGGTCAAGTCGGATCCGCGCCTGCCCTTCGGCGGGATCAAGAAATCGGGCTATGGGCGCGAGCTCGCACGCTTCGGCATCCGCGAGTTCGTCAACGTGAAGACGGTCTGGGTGGCCTGAAACCTGGAAGGTGACCGTGAGAGTGCAAACGATTGAAGATCAGGAGATCGACCTCAGGCAGGACTTGCTCGAGGGCTTGAAGACGCGCCTGCGGGGGCCCGTGATTGCGCCCGGCGACCCCGGCTACGACGAGTCCCGAACCGTCTGGAACGCCATGATCGACCGCAAGCCCTCGCTCGTGGCGCGCTGCCTCGGCATCGCCGATGTTATCGCGTGCGTGCAGTTCGCGCGGGCCAACAAGCTCCTCCTCTGCATCAAAGGCGGGGGACACAACATCGCCGGGCTCGCCACGGCCGACGGCGCGCTGATGCTCGACATGTCGCTCATGCGCGGCGTCTGGGTGGCCACGCAGCGAAAGGTTGCACACGCCCAAGCGGGTTGTCTCCTCGGCGACGTCGATCGGGAGACACAGATCCACGGGCTGGCCGCCGTCCTCGGCTTCGTCTCGCAAACCGGCATCACCGGGCTCACCCTGGGCGGCGGGTTCGGTTACCTGACGAGACGCTGGGGCTGGACGGCCGACAACGTGGTCGGGATGGATGTCGTGACCGCTGACGGACGACTGGTGCGCGCGAGCAGCGACGAGAACCCGGATCTCTTCTGGGGACTGCGAGGAGGCGGCGGCAACTTCGGCGTGGTGACCGGCATCGATTACGCGCTCTACCCGGTGGGTCCGGAGGTGGTCGGTGGGGTTGTGGCCTGGCCCGCCGCGGAAGCCCCCCGAGTCCTCGACCTCTACCGGACGCTTGCGGAGCAGGCGCCGCCCGAGCTCACCCTCATCGCCTTCATGCGCCCGGCGCCCCCCGCCCCCTGGCTCCCGCAGGAGATGCATGGGAAACAGATCGTCGCCATTCTCGCCTGCCACAGCGGCAGACTCGAGGAAGGCGAGAAGGCGGTCGCTCCCATCAAGTTGTTCGGCAACCCGATCGGCGATGTGATGGTCCGCCGGCCTTACGTGCAGATGCAGTCGCTGCTCGACGCCACCCAACCCAAGGGCCGGCGCTACTACTGGAAGAGCGAATACCTCCCGCGAATCGAGCCGGAGCTATGTGAGAAGGTCATCGAGCATGCGGCGAAGATCCGGTCGCCTCATTCGACCGTGATCCTCTTCCAGATCGGAGGCGCGTTGAACCGACTCGCCGAGGACTATTCGCCCGTCGGCAACCGCACCGCGCGCTATGTCCTCAATCTGGCCGGCTCGTGGGAGCGCGCGGACGAGGACAAGGCCAGCATGGACTGGGCGCGCGCCGCGTGGAACGACATGAAGCGGTTCTCGACCGGCGGCAACTACATCAACTTCCTCACCGAGGACGAGGGTCAAGAGCGCATCGAGGCGGCGCTCGGCAAGGGGCTTCGCCGGCTCGCCGAAATCAAGGCGCGATGGGATCCGGAGAACGTCTTCCGGACCAATCGCAACATCAAGCCGGCCCGAGAGGGCGCCGTCTAGCGTCTCGAAGAGCTCGCGGGCTCGCTGCCGCGGAGATAGCGCGCCAGCCAGCCGAGCACCTCTCCGTACCAGTGGCGCGAGTTCTGCGGCTTGAGGATCCAGTGATTCTCGTCCGGATAGTAGACGAGCCGCGCCGGCACGCCTTTGGCCTTGAGCACGCCGTAGCAGGCCAGGGCTTGAGTCACCGGCACCCGGTAGTCGTTCTCGCCGTGAATCACCAGCATGGGCGAGGTGTAGCCGCTGGCAAAGCGGGACGGGTTCCAGAGATCGATGGCGCCGAGCCCTGACCACGGCTCGCCGCCGTAAGCGCGCGCCCGCCCCAGGGTGACGTCCGAAGCGTATTGCGCCAGGGTGTCGTAGACGCCCGCATGATTGACGAGACAGGCGAAGCGATCGGTGTGGCCGGCGATCCAGCTCACCAGATATCCGCCGTACGAGCCTCCGATCGCCGCCATCCGCCGCTCGTCGATGTAGCCCTCGACGAT
>JBIOUT010000433.1:0-6399 GCA_044867365.1 Candidatus Eiseniibacteriota bacterium
GCGAACGGGATCTGCTTCTGGGTGGCGATCGTCGTCACCTTCGCCTCTTCCTTGGGAACCGGAATCGGGATGCCGATTGGAGGAGCTTTGAACTTGGGAGCCGCGATGGCGAACTTGGGCACTTCAGCCGGCTTCTGCTCGAGTGAAGGCGGCGCTCCCAGCTCGCGATAAGGGATGATCCTGACCGTCTTGGTGGCCTCGCGCGCTCTCTGCGCCTCGAGAAAGGCGTTGATTCCCCAGCCGGTCGCCATCGCCCCCAAGTGGATAAAGGCGGCGAGAATCAACCCGATCAGGAGATTGCGCTGATAACCGCGGCGCGCCAGGCGCCGGGCGAGCGGCCCCCACTCCTCGATGATCGGCCGGGTGAAGAGGAAACTCCGAACGCTCACTTAGCCCTGCCCCCCGGTTGCAGGCGGCGCCGCCGGCGCCCCGCCGAAAACGGCCAGGCTGTCATCGACCGTGTAAGGCGCCAGACTATAGCGGCTGAGCTCGCCGAGAGTCACCTCGTCGAGGACATCGACCATCCAGTGATAGGGTGCGTGGCGGTCGATCTTGATCACCGCACACAGCGCTGGATTGCCGTGATGAAGGGTGCTCACGACCTCGTGCAGCTGGCCCACCTCGACCACCTGCGGTGTTTCGACCCCGATGTTGTGATAGAGCTGGCCGCCGCTCGTCACCCGGATCGAGAGCACGTTCTGCTCCGGCACCTCGATATCCGCCTTCTCGGAAGGCAGGGTGAGCTCGAGGGCCTGCGGCCGGCGAAAGACGGTGGTCACCATGAAAAAGATGAGAAGCAGGAAGGCGACATCGACCATCGGCGTCATGTCGATGCGAATTCGCACCCGCTGGCGTTTCTTTCGGCCGCCCTTTTCGCGACCGCCGCCGCCGCCGACATCTACTCCGGCCATGACGTCCCTCTCGGCGCCGGGCCACCGCCCGCCGGCGAGCGCATGGCAATCCGTCCGGCTTCATCGCTCGGGAAGAGGCTCCCGGTCTTGGGGCTCTTGTCGCCCTCGGGGAGGGCCTCCTTACCCTGCGGTCCCTCACCCTCGGTCATCAAAACGAAGCGGTTGGCGCTCGCCGCTTGCAGCTGGTCCATCAGGTCCTGCATCGCCCCGTATTCGCAGTTCTTGTCCGCCCGCACGATGATGCGTGCCGCCGCTCCTTTGTGCATCCGACCCTGCTGCACCCAATCGGCGACCTGGTCGGGGCGAAGCTGGGTCATGGGCTCGCTCGTCCCCTCCTGACCGAAGAGCCGCGCATCCTTGGTCAGGCTGATGATGAGCACCCCCGACTCCGGCACCTTGTACTTGGCCTGCGACATGGGGAGATCGATGGTGATCTCCTCCGGCGGCTTGAAGGTGGTGGTGGTCATGAAGAAGATGAGGAGCAGGAAGGCGACATCGACCATCGGCGTCATGTCGATCGCCACCCCGATCCGCTTGGCCTTACGCACTTTCGGCAGCTCCCTTGACGTGCAGGTGGTCGAGCATCTCGTGCGCCGCCTCGTCGATGGTGTAGTTGAGGCTGTCCACCTTGTTAACAAAGAAGTTGTAGGCGACGATGGTGGCGATGGCGACGCTCAGGCCACCGGCGGTGTTGATGAGCGCTTCCGAGATCCCGAGCGCCAGCTGGATGGCATCGGGCGCACCGGTGTGGGCCATCGCTCGGAAGGAGCGAATCATGCCGATGGTGGTCCCGAGGAGCCCGATCATGGTGGCGATCGAGGCGATGGTCGAGAGCGCGATCAGGTTGCGCTCGAGGATCGGCGACTCGAGAGCGTTGGCCTCGTCGATGGCGCGGCGAGTGAAGTCCTGGCGCTCGTAATCGGAGAGCTTGAAACGCATGGCGTCGAGATAGCTCGACAAGCCCGCCCGCAGCACATTAGCCAGTGAGCCGCCCTGTTTCTCGCAGCGCTGGATGGCATCGTCGATCTTTCCAGCCTCGACGTCGTCGCGGAACTGACGGACGAACCGATGCAGGTTGCCCCTCCCCTCCGCCCGCTTGAGGGTGATCAACCTCTCGATGATGAAGGTGAGCCCGAGCAACGAGAGGACGATCAGCGCGACCACCAGTGGCCCGCCGGACTTGATGTAGTCGGGCAAGAGATACGTGTAGACAGAGAACGCGATCGCCAGCGAGACGATCAATACGATGGTGAAAAAGACCGATTGCCTCATTCAGCTCCTCCTGAGCTCGATACCGAGCTTAGCTACCACCTCTCTTCTTTCCCGGAGTGGCTTTGTCGATCGCGTCGATCCCGTCACGGGCGTCGCTGTTCCCGGGATCGACGGCGAGAACCTGGCGGAAAATCGTCTTGGCCTGGGCGAGCTGCCCGGCCATGCCATGGGCCTGGGCGAGCGCCACCATCCCCTGGACATTACCCGGCTGGACCGAATTGGCCTTGCTCAGGGCGGCGATCGCATCATTGTAACGCCCCTGTTGGAGGAGGCAATAGCCCAGCCCCCGTAGGGCATCCGGGTTTTCCGGCTCGCGGTCGATGACCGATTGGAACTCGGTAGCCGCCCGCGCAAACTGCGACTGGCTCATCAGGGCCTGAGCGAGCAGAACACGGTTTGAGCTGTCATCGGGCTGGATCTGGACCGCCTTCTCGAGCATTTCGAGCCCTCGCGCCGCCTGTCCCGATTGCAGCAGGGCGATCCCCAGGTTGCCGTAGGCCGGCGCCCAGGTTGAATCGGCGGCGATTCGCGCCTCGAAGTACGGAATGGCCTCGGTGAATTTCTGCTCGACGAAGTAGGAATAGCCGACGTAGTAGCGCGCGTCGGTGCGGGTGGAATCGAGGGCCACCGCTTTGAGATAAGCCTCGCGCGCCGCCGGGTACTCCTTGCGGTCGAGATGCGCCCGCCCGATGTTCTCTTGATCTTCGGGGCCGAGCACGCTCGCATCCTTGACCGCCTGATAGGCGGCGAGCGCCCGCTCGTTATCCCCCTTCAACGAGGCGCTCCGCGCCAACCCGAGCTGGGCGGCGTCCGATGTGGGCTCGAGCTTGAGCGCTTGCTCATAGGCGGCGAGCGCCTCCGCCGGCTGCCGCGCCGCGAGGTTCGCCTCCCCCAGCTTCTGATAGTTGGCGGCGGTGGGTTCGTATTTCACCAGCTTGTCGAGCGCCTTGGCCGCCTCGGCCGGGCGCTTGGCGCGGGTGAACAGGATCCCCACTTCCCGGTAGGCCTCGATCGACGTCGAGTCGATCTTGACCGCCTTGCTGAAGGCCTTGAGCGCCTCGTCGTACTGCCGGGTGATCACGAGCAGGCGGCCCTTCTTGATCAGCGGCGCGGGGTCGTTCGGCCTGAGCGAAATGATCTCGTCGACATGGTTGACCGCGAGCCCCGGCACACCCTTGGCCTCGGCGACATCGACGAGGGTGTAGACGATCTCGAGTCGCAAAGGATCGGGCTGTGCTCCCGGGGTGGCGGTCTGCGACATCCGCGACGCCCCCTGGATGAGGAAGGTCTCCGCCTCGTCGAGATTGTCCTCTGCGAGCGCGGCCAGTCCCATCCCGAGAAGATACTGGCCCTCGAACTTGGGCTTGTCCTTGCACGACTTGAGCAGATCCCGAGCTGCTCCCGGCTGCTTGCGAAGCAGAGCGAGGCGGGCGAGCCCGTAGTTGGCCAAACAGATGCCATCCTCGCGCGGCGAGGTTCCGGCTTGATAATCCTTGGCGATCTCGAGGGCGGCGCGATACTCCGCCTCGGCACGCGTCACATCTCCTTTGGCCCGCAACGAATCACCGGTGGCGACCCGCGGGAATGGTAGCGGGCGATTCTCGGGTCCGGCAGCGGCGGCGCCGCCTGTCCACGCCAGCAGGCCGCAGAACGCGACCGCGACCCATGTGATCGTCGATGAGCGAAGACCTGGCAACCTCATTATCCTCTGTGTGACGTATTCACCCAACATGTCACGACACATGTGATCTCGGAATGTCTAGCCCTCGTGCCGGATGCGCAAAGGCACCGTTGCGGGGATCAACCCCGACTCGAGAACGATGCGCTGGCCCGACGTGCTCATCATGAAGCTGATGAATCCGGATGCCAGGTTGTCCCGAGGAATGCCGCGTGTCCCGAAGAAAAAAGTGCGCACGAGAGGGTATTCCCTCCGATAAACCGTGTCAACGTTTAGCACGATGAGGGGACCGCCGTCCGGCGAGGAAATCGGCAGCGCCTTGACACGATCGTCAACCTCGGTCATCCCGGCGTATCCGATCGCGTCTTCGTGTGCGGCTACCGAATCGACCACCGCTTCCGTTGTCGGCCCCCGTCCTGCTCCCTCCACGAACGGAGCCCCGTCGAGGACCATCTTCTGAACGAAGCCCCGAGCACCGGATTGAACCCCGCTCAGGTAGACGAGGATCCGGCCGGGTTCGCCCCCCAGATCGCCCCAATCCTGGGTGCGGCCGGAGAATACGGCCCGCACCTCGTCGAAGCTGAGGGCGTAAACCCGATTCGACCGGTGGACGATGATCGCCAGGCCGTCCCTGGCGAAGGGGTAGAGGGCAAGCTCGACTTTGAGCTTGCGGGCGGCGGCCCGCTCCTCCTCGAGGGGATCACGGCAAAGCACCGCCGCATCGGCCTCGTGATTGAGGAGGGCCTCGAGGCCGACGACCGCGCCCCCGCCTTCCACCCGGATCCTGGCCTTGGGGTAGGTGGCGATGAAGCTGTCGGCCCCGGCCTGAACCGCCCTGAGGGCGGTCTCGGAGCCGATCAGGGTCAGCTCTCCCCCGGTGATCCGGGGGCCGGCGGGCCCGCAAGAGACGGCCAAGAGGGACAGGAACGCCGCCCCTAGGCTCCTTCCCACACGCACCCCTTTCCACCCCGCCGATCGGGCCTTTGGCCGCTCTCGAATCTGAATGAGATCTAACGCGTCCGCACCACCCGCCCGGTCGTCGACACGCCGGGGGCGTCGAGCCGTATGAAATACACGCCACTGGCGACGGGACGCCGAGCGTCATCCCTGCCGTCCCAGACGACCGAGCGGCTGCCCGCGTCGAGGGGACCGGCAAGCAGGGCGCGCACCGTGCGCCCACCGGCATCGACCACTCTCAGATTGACGAGCCCGGCCGCCGGCAGCTGGAAGCGGATGGTGGTCGCGGGATGGAAGGGGTTCGGGAAGCTCTCGATGAGCGCCGGCCGAATGGAGGCGGAGGACGCCGGTTCCTCGACCGACTGGGCCGGCGGGACGAAGCGCAGGATCCAGGTGCCGCTATCTCGATCGCTGATGTAGGCGATGTTGGGATCGGTGGCGAAGCAGTAGCAGCCCCAGGCTCCACGCGTCCCGCCGCCGTCTTCCGGATGGGTGTCGTACCAGCCGACCGGGACGATGTTCGTCGGATCGACGACGCTCACCACCCGCAGTCCATCACGATAGTGGGCCATGAAGCAGTAGTTGCCGCGAATGTAGGCGTTGTGGACCAGCGCTCCCGTGGGAGAGATCCACTCATCGGTCTGAGCGACCTGATTCAGGTTGCGGATGTCCCACATCCGGAGGTGCCCGCCCAAGTTCTCGTCGGTCGTGACCAGGTAGTTGCCGTCGGCAGTCGGCCAGGTGTTGTGGGTGAAGCCGTCCGGATAGGTCCACTGCCCGAGAACCGGAGGAGTGCCGGGCTGAGAGACATCGAGCACGAAGACGGTGCCGACATAGATCGCGGCGCAGTAGGCGACGCCGTTTTGGATCGAGAGGTCATGGATGTAATTGTCGTTGCTGAAACCGGAGGCGGGCCAGGTGCCGCGAAGCGACGGCAGGAGCGGGTTCGGGTTGAGATTGAGCATCACCAAACCCGTGTAGCCGCTGGCGTTGTTGGTCCCCGCCGCATAGAGGATGCCTGTCTGTTGATCGATCTTGATCTCGTGCGCGCGGGTGAACGGAATGTCGGGAGGATTGAGGGTGGTGACCAGAACCGGGTTGAGTGGATCGGCAAGGCTCACGATCTGGAGCCCGGCTCCCCCCGCTTCGGTGACGATGTAGCAATAGGTCCCGTAGGTCGCCATCTCCCGCCAGATCGATTGCGGTCCGGGGATGAACGCGACCTCATGAGCGTTGATCGGATCGGTGGCGTCGATGAAGGTGGTGCCCGACGCGGTGCCCGAGATGGCGAGCTCGACCCCGGTGGGTGAGGTGTAGCCCCAGTTGCCGCTGTAATCCTCGTTGCGGTCGAGATGCTTGAGGAGGACCACGTTCTCCGGCGGATGAACCTGGCCGCGCGCCGAGGGGGCCCGCGCCAGGGTGCCGGCGAGGAGGGCGAAGCCGATCAAAGAGAAAGGGTTCGGGGGCAGGCTGCGGAATCGGGTCATCGGGTGATCCTTATCGACCACATGGCGTGGGAGTCGCTGCGGGTGAAAGCTCTTCGCCGGTGGGGGGCGGGGGGTTACACCTCCTTAAACATGC
>JBIOUT010000434.1:0-6629 GCA_044867365.1 Candidatus Eiseniibacteriota bacterium
CTCAACTTCGACCCGTACTACGCCCTCGGACTCTATGACCGAGTGACCATCCAGTGGCGGTACTCGCCTCTCGATCGCCCGGAAGGCAAGTTGATTGGGGTGCAGTTCGACAACTGGTGCTGGCGTCCATGCGGAGTGCCGGAAGGCGCGTACGCGCCGAGCCACTGGTTGGATAGGGGCCTTGGACTCACATACGGCACCCAGCTCGGCAACAACATCGTCGGCTACGAATGGGATCGAATCTTCCCCGATGCCCTGCCGGACGGACTCCAGACCGTCTTTCAAACCTGGATCGAGAATCACGCCGGCCAACCGCGCTGGCAGCAATCGACTTATTACCAGCACCCCGCCGACAATCCACGGGCCCGCGTCTTCGGCGCCGGGACGATCCAGTGGAGCTGGGGAGTGCGCCCCGACTCCGCCGGGGCCGATTCCAATCTCGTCGCGATCAATCGACGAATCGTCCGCTGCCTGGGACAGCGGTCGATCACCGAGAGCGACCGGCAGGTCGTCTTCACCGCCGACCTCAGGCACATCCCCCAGGAGACTACCGTCTATTTGCGAGGGAGTCCGCTGCCCCTCGATGCCAACTCGAACGATTTCCCCTTGCTCGACGACGGCGCCTTTCCCGATTCAGTCGCGGGAGACGGCATCCGCTCATGCGCCGTCACCTTCCCCGCCGGGACCTGGGACATCGCCGACTACAGCTACTGGACGAGCGGCGGCCGTTGCGCCGGCTATCTCTACTCGGCCTGGATCGAAGATCCCGATCTCGGCCCGGGTCCCGTCGTCCGATTGACCGCGGACCGGCCGGAATGGTGTCCGCCGCCACAGCAGGCCGCGGTCCCGCCGAGTGAGGAGAAGGAGGGCTCGTTCACTCTCAAGGTGCATACGGTGGCGGCGGGGCTTTCGATCGAGGTGACGGCCCCTGCCACCGAGGGCGAAGCGTATGAAGCGGGAGATCCATTCCGGGTGACGATCTACGACACGAACGGCCGTTTTGTGCGGCTCGTCGCGAGCGGCACCCTCTCGCCGAGAGGCGCGAGGCTCCTCTGGCCGGGAGACGACGAGCGCGGCCACCGGCAACCGAGAGGCGTCTATCTGGTGCGCGCCTGTTTGGGTGGGATGGAACGGGTCGCCAAGGTGGTCTGGCGACCCGGAAGATGATCCCGCCCGACTACGGAGTTCGCGGCGCGGCCCTGGTCATGACGCTTCGATCAGATCTTTGAGCTTGAACAGGTTCCTCTGCGCCGCCTTCTGGGCGGCGGGGGTCACGACCGGCTCCATGAGCCTGGCGAACCACATCTTGTAGCTGGCGACCCCGATGTAGGTCAGGCGCGTCCTCCCACCCATCTCCGCCAGTTCGTAGCGTCCATTCACATCGAAGCCTCGACTGGTGGCTCGGACCGCGAGTAACCGGTTGGGCTGGAGAGCCGTCACTTCCGTCTCCATTTCGTAGCGTTGCCCGCTCTGGGCGATGACCTCGCGGGACTTTGCGCCCACACGCACTCCCCCGGGGGTAAGGGGCGTCGATTCCACGAGCCCGCCAATCCAGCGCTCGAGCTTCTCCGGCTCGGTGAGCCAGGGAAAGACCTCCGCCGCCGGACGCGCGATCTCGATCGTAACCTCGTTGCGCGCCGCACCGGGCCGGATGCCGAGAGCGAGTAGGGCGGCGAATCCCAATCCGAAAGCGCCGATCAGGACGAGCCCGAAGAGCCTGAGAACCTTCAATGCCCGATCCTCCATGGCGGCACACCGACCATTGGCGGTCATCGATCGCAACGCTGAGTGGAGCGTCGCCCGGGAAGAATTGGCGAAGTATAGAGGAGAAGGGAGATGGGGCGCTCGCTACGAAGAGCTCGAAGATGGAAGTCTCGAGCTCGGAGAGCGGGCCGGTGCAAGCGACTCTACCCGGCCACCGGCCGCTGAGCTACAATCGGCCGCTTGCCCGTCGCGGCAAGCCGCACGGTGGCATCTCCAAAGAAACCATGCTTCTTCCTCCCTTCGCTCTCCATCAACCCTCGAGCCTCGACGAGGCGGTCGCCCTGATCGCCCGCTTCGGGCACGAGTGTGACGTCCTGGCCGGAGGATCCGACCTCCTGCCCAACTACAAGCAGGGACTCAACGCCAAGCCGCACGTGGTGAGCCTCGAGCATGTTCCCGAGCTCAAGACCATCAGCGTCCGACGGATCGGCGCCATGGCCCGGCTCGCCGATCTCGCTCGCGATACCGAGGTCCGCCGCCGGCTGCCCGCCATCGCCCAGGCCGCCTCCCAGGTGGCCTCGCCCCTCGTCATCGAGCAGGCGACCATCGGCGGCAACCTGATGCAGGACACCCGGTGCTTCTATTTCAACCAGAGCCTTTTCTGGCGGGAGTCCAAGGGCTACTGCCTGAAAGCCGAGGGCGACGTCTGCCTGGTGGTGCCGCAAAAGGAAGTCTGTTACGCGACGAACTCGAGCGATCTTGCCCCGGTGCTCATCACTCTGGGCGTGGATCTCGTGCTCCGCGGCCCGGAAGGCGAGCGCACGGTGCCGATCCGTGACTTCTATCGCCACGACGGCATCGCCCGCAATGTGCGGCGGGCGAACGAGCTCCTGGCATACATCGACATCCCCTCACCCGCGCTCGAGCTTGCCTCGCGCTATTCGAAGCTCCGGATCCGCGACACCTTCGATTTCCCGGCGATGGGGGCGGCGGTGGCGCTTCGACTCGATACCGGCAACCGGCTGGCCGAGCTCCATATTTGTATCGGCGCCGTCGACACGACGCCGCGCTCATTCGAGGAGCTGTGTGCCGGCTTCGTCGGGTGTCCGCTCAACCCGGAGACGATCGGCGAGATCGCGGAGGCGGTGATGAATCGGGTCAAGCCGTACAACAACGTGCCTCTGACTCCCACGTATCGCAAGCGCATGGTGGCGGTCTATCTCCGGCGCATGCTGGGTGAGCTGGGGAAGACCGAGGCGGCGACCAAGACTCTGGCGAGCCGATAGCGAATCCGGCGGCGAGTCCATCGGGGAGAGAACGGCCGGAGGAGAATGAGGCGCGACGATGGCGGCGGTCGATCTCATCCATCTGGAGAAGCGCTTCGGGCAAGTCCCTGCCGTCCGCGATTTCAATCTCGCCGTCGAGGCCGGAGAGCTCATGGTCCTCGTCGGACCTTCGGGCTGCGGCAAGTCGACCGTGCTGCGGATGATCGCCGGCCTCGAGGAGCCGACATCAGGCGAGATTCGAATCGGCGGCCAGCGGGTGAACGATGTGCCGCCGAAGGACCGCGATCTCGCCATGGTGTTCCAGAACTATGCCCTCTACCCCCATATGACCGTCGGCCGCAATCTGGGTTTCGCCCTCGAGCTCAGGCGTCGGCCGCGATCGGAGATCGACGCGCGGGTCAAGGAAACCGCCGCCACCCTCGGACTCACCGAGTTCCTGGATCGCAAGCCGGCGGCGCTCTCCGGTGGACAGCGCCAGCGCGTGGCGCTCGGCCGCGCCATCATCCGCCACCCGCGCGTTTTCCTCTTCGACGAGCCGCTCTCCAACCTCGACGCCAAGCTCCGCAATCAGATGCGGGCGGAGCTCGTCCATCTCCACCGGCGTCTCGAAGCCACGATGATCTATGTCACCCACGATCAGGTGGAGGCGATGACCATGGGGGATCGGATCGCCGTCCTCGACGAAGGGCGCCTGCAGCAGGTGGATCGGCCGCTTGCGCTCTACCAGGAGCCGCGCAATATCTTCGTCGCCACCTTCATCGGCACCCCGGCCATGAACCTCATCGCCGGTGAGGCGACCGACGGCGTCTTCCAGAGCGCCGCCGTTTCCTTCTCTCTGCCGGTGAGAATTCGGGATGCGGTCTCCGGCGCCGGTCGCGTGGTCCTCGGGCTCCGCCCCGAGCATCTTCATCGCCCGCCACCCGGCGCGACACCCGCGGCGCTCCTCCGCGGGCGCCTCGAGCTCGTCGAGCCCCTGGGCTCCGAAACCTACGCCTACACCGAGGTCGAAGGTGAGACGGTGGTGGCGCGGCTGAGCGCCGAGTCGCCGCCGGCGATCGGAGGCCCTATCGAGCTCTCCTTCGATCCGGAGTCGGCGCATTACTTCGCGGCGAGCTCGGGAGAGCGTCTGGGGAGCGGATGAGGCGGCGCAGCCGGTTCTGAGCTTCGCGAGCCTAAGGGGAGGTGCTCCCCGCCCACTCGGCGAGCTGTCCCACCGCATCCACCATCGCCGCCGCTCGGGCCTGCTGCTGCGCCCGCGCCAAGGCGTCGCGGGCGGTCACCCGATCGCCATTGCGGAGGGCCAGCACCCCGGCCATCAGCTCGTCCTCGGCCATCCGCTCGGGAATCAAGGCCAGCATGGCAAGGCAGGAGGCATCATCCTCGCCCGCGAAGTAGTTTTCTGCGGCTTGGCGCAGAAAGCGGGGACGGCGTGGATCCCATCTCCGGTCGAGGCTTGGATTCCGGCCGCCGGCGAGGCTCTCGAAATGACGGGCGGCGAGAAGCGGCATCTGGCGCTTGACCATGTCGTCGGCGAGCGCCTGGTTCGCGCTCTCGAGCTCGGGATCGACCCGAAGGGCGAGAGTCATCAGGAGATGGCGAACATCTCTGAACCGCTCCTGCTGGAGCAAGTCCAGCTGGGTGAGAGCCGCCCAGCGCTCGGCCGACGGCGCGGGATCGCTGAGAAGGGAGTCAATCCCGGTCAACACCCGGATGGCATCGGGGGGATAGGCCTCTTCGTTGACTCGTTCGTGAGCGAGTCGGGTGCGAGCGTCTGCCTTGTCGAAATGGGCGGCGGCGAGGACTGCAGTCACCGAGTAGCGGTAATAGTTGATGGTATCGAGAGTGGGAGGAAGCGAGCGAGTGAGTTCCCACAGCTCCCGATAGCGTCCGTCCAGAATGAGGGCCGTCGTCTCCACCGGCAGGAGATCGTTCGCGCATCGGCCTTTGCTTGCGACTCGCTTCACCAGCTCCAACCCCGGCTCGAACTTGGCGACTCGAATTAGGGCATTGACGATCGTCTCGGTCTCGGTGCAATCGAGAGTGGCGGGATCGGTGCCGGCGAGATACTCGGCGATCACCGCCACCGTCGATTGCCGCTTGATGGTCGTCACCTTCCCGATCAAACGGGTCTGAATGTCCTCGCGCGCCGGCGCGTCGGTGAACCTCGCCAGTCCATCGAGCTCGCGCTTCACCGCCTCCCGCGTTCCATAGCGGGTTTCGAAATCCGCCACCAGGAGGTTGCTCTCGACATCCTTCGGAGCCAGTTTCGCCTGTGCTCGAAGCTCGGCCAGCACCGTGTCGCGAGTGGCCGGAGGAACGAGGGGCATGTCACACCATCGACCCGCCTCCGCCATCTTTTGAAAAGCAGGAACATTGGGTGGGAGCGGCAAGCAGATCTGATCGCGCACCACCAGTGCTTGGCCGAGGATGTTGCGAAGCTCGGCATCGCTCGAGTCGGGCTTGAGGTAGGCGCGGCAGACGAGGGCCGCACGCTCAGGCTCGCCGCGAATGACCAGACGGTAGGCCCGATCGGCGGGGCGATCGAGCACCGGGGGCTCGGTGGCGGTCGGCGCCGGGGCCTCAGCGGCGGGCGGCGCGGGATCGGGGGATGCCGGCGGGTCTGCGGCGGCGGTCACACGAGCGGAGAGCGATGAAGCAAGAAGCAGAGCGAGAAGGAGAAAACGCATTCCGAGTTGGACCGATGGACGATGGTGTTCAGGCCGGCGCCCCGTCTTCACAAGCGGTGAGGTTCAGGTATTCGCGCGCGATCTCGGCCATCTCCCCTTCGGGCTCGAGCCCCAGGTAGGCCTGCATGTGCCGGCGCACTTTCTCGACGTCGCCCAGACGGTCGTGGACCAGCCCCAGGTTGAAGTGAGCATCGGGGTTGGCCGGGCGCAGCCGAAGCGCCGACTCGAAGAACCGGATAGCCGTCCGATATTCTTCAAGATCGTCGTACACATTCCCCAAGTTGTAGTGGGCATTGGCATTGCGCGGGTCGATCGCCAGCGCCCGCTCGTACAGGCGACGGGCGTCGTCGATCTGCCCCATCCGATAGTAGACATTCCCCAGATTGACGAGAACCCCGACATGGTGTGGATCGAGCTCGAGGGCCCGCTCGTAAGCGATGATCGCTCGCGAGAAATCGCTGGGATCTTCGTCGCAACCGCAGCCGACCTCGTACCAGTCCTCGGCGGTCCAGGCGTCCTCTTCGGGGCGGCGGAACTCGACCACCTGCATCTCGGGGCACTCGAATCGCATGCGGATCTGACCACTCCGCTCGAGACGGAGGCTGCGCGCCGCGGATGCGAGCGTCGCTCCGCTCTCGATCGCCTCGCGTACCTGCCGCAGCAGGAGGAGATCCTGAAAGCTGTAGTAGCGCTCGCTGTGAGTGCGAAGCACCGGAAACAACAAGCGCAGACGCTCGAGCTGGCGGAGTGCGGCGCCGTCGAAGCGATACAGGGCACGGATGTCCGCGGCGGAGTAGTAACGCTCGGCGATTTCGGCGGCCACCTCGATACCCATCAGGCGCAGGAATTCCCGCTCGCTCAAGACGGCGATGGCGCGGCCCTCGGCATTGAGCCGTGCGGCCACCCGTAGCTTGCGGCTGGCCGAGGTTGGAGTCTCTTCTGACCCTCCCCC
>JBIOUT010000435.1:0-2001 GCA_044867365.1 Candidatus Eiseniibacteriota bacterium
TCGGTGCTGAATCCCAGCGATCCGAGGTAACCCCAGTTGAACCCGCCCATCTCGTAGAAGCCGCGGATCCCGGCGGCGAATTGCTTGGCGTTACCCTCCAAGCTGGTGCTGGTGTCGGCAAGGGTGCTGTTTGCGAACGAGATCTCGGCCGCGATGTCGGTCGTCTCGTTGATCGTCACTCCGCCCTGGATGCTGTTGGCATGGGCGGAATTCTCGATGTTCTGGCCTCCCGACTGCTCGGCGTTGGCGACATCGAGCCCGCTTCCCCACCGGACCCCCCACTTGGTCTCGTTACCGGCGGCAAAGCCGATGTCGAACCACTGGAAGTCCGAGGGGCTTTGATCCGAGGGACCGCTCAAATCCGGGCTGAACTGCGGCCCGAACAAGCCCCGGTCGTTCCCGCTCCAGAACCCGGCCACGACTCCGTTCAGGAAGTCGCTGCGGTGGGTGCTGAAGTTGATGGCCCAGGACTCATTGCCGAAGATCAGCGTGCCGCTTCCCGACGTCCCTGACGTGCCCATGTCGACGATCAGGCGATCGGAGTAGACGGTGTTCAGCTGCGGGAAGATGAACACGTCATCGGCATCGGTGATCAAGAGGTTGCCGGCGAGACCCGAGCGCCGATCCGCCTGTGCATCCACTGCGACAAGGGCGGGCAAGAGCACGGCCAGCGCTATGAGAGAAAGAAAGCGCCAAGAGTATGGCTTCATTTCGACTCCTCAGGCTAGTGACCGAATCCCCTCGGCGTCGCCACGTCTCACTGCTCGAGGAATCGCCATGTTGCCGAGCGCGACGCGCAGACAGTTTCGGACCGGCGCCCAAGGCGCTCGACCGGCTGTCCGGGACGAACCGGTGAAGTAATAGCCAATTGCGTCCGCTTGTCAATCGGAGAATGAAGCACTTAGGCTCCAATGGCACCTCGCGCGGCCGAACGGTCGGAAATGAACATCCAACGGCGGCAGAATCGACTCAAACTCGCGGTTTTTTGCGGTCGACTCCGGCGCCCACCCGTAGTTCCCGGCCGAGCGCGCGGCCGATGACCTCTCGCGCTCGGGCGAGAGCGGCGAGATCGACTCTCACTTCGGCGCCGGCGTCGAGCAGCGCCTCGACCACCGTCTCGGTCGCCACGTTTCCCGAAGCTCCCGGCGCGTAGGGGCAGCCGCCGATGCCGCCGGCGCTCGAGTCGAAAGTCGCGACTCCCCGATCGTAAGAGACCAGGACGTTATCCACCGCATGCCCGTAGGTATCGTGGAAATGCATGGCGATCCGCCCGGCGAGGATCTCGGGCATGAGGAGGTCGAGGAGCGTCCGCACCTCGCTCGGCATCGCCTTGCCGATCGTGTCGCCGACCGAGACCTCACCGACGCCCATGGCGATGAGCCGCCGCACCACGGCGACCGCCCGCTCGGGGGCGATCTTTCCTTCGTAGGGGCACCAGAAGGCGGTCGACACATAGCCGCGAACGGGGAGCCCGGCGGCCTTGGCCGCGCGCATCACCGGCTCGAAACGCCGGATCGATTCGTCGATCGAGGCATTGATGTTCCGGCGGTTGAAAGTCTCGCTCGCCGCGGTGAAGACCGCGACCTTGTCCGCTCTGACGCTCATGGCCCGCTTGACCCCGATGTCATTGGGAACCAGGGCCGAATAGACGACCCCCGGCTCGCGCCGGATGGCGGCGAAGACTTGCTCGGCGTCGGCGAGTTGCGGCACCCATTGCGGCGAGACGAACGAGCCGGCCTCGATCTCGTCGAGCCCACACTTGGAGAGGGCGTCGATGAAGGCCACCTTGTCGGCCGTGGGGATGATCTTCTGTTCGTTCTGGAGTCCGTCTCGCGGACCGACTTCGACGACTCGAATCATGCCGACAAGCTCACCAGGGTTTTCCCCAGATCGACGAGCTCTCCCTCGCGACACTCGACCGCCGCCACCCTTCCGGCCCTGGGCGCGAGAAGCCGGTACTCCATCTTCATCGCTTCGAGAACCACGAGGAGATCCCCGGCC
>JBIOUT010000436.1:0-3058 GCA_044867365.1 Candidatus Eiseniibacteriota bacterium
CGGAAAAGACGACCACCCGCATTCACCGGCTCCTCGAACCCGATCGTCTCCCGATCATCCCGTTCCCGCCTGCGCACCGGTCTCGCTCCCGACCGCGGCCGAAGGCCTTCCCTCGACGCAGGCTCGGAGCCAGAGCTCGAGGCTCAGGAGTCGCCACACGTCGTGCCCCGGACCGCGCGGGCGAGCGAGCCTGCGCTCGAGGAATGCCGACAGGCGATCGCGATCGAGGAGCCCTCTCTCGACCGCACGCCCTCCGACGAGGGTCGAGCGTAGCCATCCCGCATGACGATCGACGATCCAGCGCACGACCGGAGTCTCGAACCCGCGCTTGTCGGTGCGGGCGAGAATCGATGCCGGCACGATCCCCGCCATCGCCTCGCGCAATACCCGCTTGGTGAGTCCATGATCGAGCTTGGCGGCGGGCGGCAAGGAGAAGGCGAATTCGACCACCCGGTAATCGAGAAAAGGGACCCGGGCCTCGATGGAGAAGGCCATCGAGTTGCGATCCTCGTAACGGAGAAGCGAGGGGAGCAAGAGCCGGGTCAGATCCTCGGCCTGCCGGCGGGTCAGGTGATCGGGGAACGGCGGACGCGGGCGAAGACCGGGCGGATCGGGATCCCGGCTCATCGCCGCCAGCTCGGGAGACAAGACCTCCGCCCAGTCGCCGGCTCCGAGCCAACTCCGTCCGCGGCGAAAGAGGCTCGCGGGAATCCAGGGTTCGGCGGTGCGAGCGGCCACCTCGAGGAGGGAATGACCTTTCCCGAGAGCGGCGCGCGCCAAGTCGACGGCGCCGGCCACATCGCCTCTCCCGATGAGATCGCGGAGTCGAAGCGGGAAATAGAAGGCGAAGTACCCGCCGAAGAGCTCGTCGGCGCCCTGGCCGTCGAGCAGCACCTTGGCCCGGTTCTCGCCCGCAAGCCGCATCACGTGCCACTGCGAGTAGACACCGGGGCCGGCGGTCGGCTCTTCCTGGGCGCGAGCCACCGCCATGAGCTCATCGAGCAAAGATTCGCCGCGCGGCATCACCAGATGATGGCGGGCGCCGGTCGCTTCGCATACCGCGCGCATGTACGCCCGCTCGTCGAACTCCGGTCCCTCGTCGTAAGCGATCGAGTAGGCATCCATCGGGGCGCCCAGGAGCGAGGTGCCAAGAGCGACAATGGTGCTCGAGTCGATGCCGCCGGATAGACAGGTCCCCACCTTGACGTCGCTCCGCAGGCGAAGGCGGACCGAATCGGTGAGGAGCTCGCGCAAGGCTTCAACCGAATGCGCGTGCTCCCGACCGCGATCCCCTTCCGTTCCCGGTAGCTCCCAGAAACGGTGGAGGTCGATGCCCGTCTTTCCCACGACACCGTAGTGGGCGGCGGGAAGGCTCTGGATGCCGCCAAAGAAGGTGCGCTCGCCGGTATCGACCCGGCCCTCGGTGATCAGCCGCGGGATCGCCGCAAGATCGGGATCGGCAGGAGCGAGGGCCAGGAGACCCTTGAGCTCGGAGGCGAAGGCGAATTCATTGCCCGCATAGCGATAGTAGAAGGGCTTGACCCCCATCCGATCGCGGGCGCAGAAGAGCCGGCGGTGCCGCCCGTCCCAGAGGACGATTCCCCACATCCCGTTGAGGCGCCGAAAGAGATCCTCCCCCCACGCACAGTAGCCATGGACGAGGACCTCGGTGTCGGTCGCCGAGCGGAAGCGATAGCCCTTCTGGACGAGCTCCTCCCGGAGCTCGACATAGTTGAAGATCTCACCGCCGAAGGTGACCCAGACGCTCCCGTCGTCGTTGCAGAGCGGCTGATGTCCCCCCGGGGAGAGATCGATGATCGCAAGCCGGAGTTGCCCGAGGACGAGCGAGCGATCGCCGGGGTCGCGATCCACGGCCGGCGGCGCATAAGGGAGCGGCGCGCCCCGCGCCCGGGGATCGGTGCGCGGGCCACCGAGGACGACCGGCGGCCGCTCGCCCACCGGGTCGAGGGCGACATACCCCTCGTCGTCGGGACCCCGGTGGCCCATGACCGAGGTCATCGTCCGCACCCGCTCGGGGGCAACCGGGCCGCCGTCGAACCGCCAGATGCCGGCGATTCCGCACATCTCAGCGCGCCCTCACCTTCCGCAGATAATTGCGGAGGATGACAAAATCCTGCATCGAGACGACCTTCAGCCCCAGGGTTCCCGCCAGATAGAGCCCAAGAGCGCCAATCGTTGCCAGGGCCGCCGCCCCCGCCCCCGCCCGCCCGAAATAGATCCCGAGCGCCGCGAGCCCGATCGCCATCAGGAAGGTGAGGAGCACCCGCCAGGGATGGAAGGGGATGGGATAAACCCGCTGGGCGACCGCGAAGAGGAAGATGGTGACCGCCATCTGGCTCACGAGACTGGCGGTCGCCACCCCGTAGACCTCGAGCGGCCGCACGAGGAGGAGATTGAGCGCGATGTTGAGCGCCGCTCCGGCCAGCGCCGCCCCTCCCATCCAGGCGGTGCGCTTGGCGATCTGCAGTCCGGTGATTGGAATCACCGAGGCGCCATTGGCCATTGCGGCGAAGACCAGGAAGCCCGCCATGCGATAACCATGGACGTAATGGCCGGTGGTGATGAGGGTGAGGAATTCGCGCGCCAGGCAGGTGATCACCAGCCCGATGGCCCCGGCGACGAAGGCGTAGAGGAGAAAGACCTTGGCGTAGGTCTCGCGCGCGTTGGCTTCGCGGAAGATCGAGATCGCAAACGGCCCCCAGGCGTACTGGAAGGCGGCGACGAAGAGCATCATGAACGAGGCGACTCGCGCGCCCACCGAGTAGGGGCCCACCTGGTCGAGTGAGACGAACTCGTTGAGGGCGTAGCGGTCGGCATAGGAGAGAACGAACTGAGCCATGCCTACCGGCAGGAGCGGCACTCCGAAGCGTAGCATGCCGCCCAGCACCCGGAGAGGCGCCGGGGATCCGCACTCTTGCCAGATCCAGCCGAGCCCGATGACGGTGAAGATGGCATCGGCCACCAGCCGGCCGACGAAGACGCCCATGAGTCCCATCCCGTGTCCGTGAAGGGCGAGGCGGGCACCGAAGGGAAGCTC
>JBIOUT010000437.1:0-3025 GCA_044867365.1 Candidatus Eiseniibacteriota bacterium
CCGCGTTACCGGCAGATGGTCACGGATGTCCTCGCCGGTGACCATCGCCTGGGTATGGCGCTTCTCAAGCCCGGATGGGAAGCGACCTATGCCGGCAATCCCCCGATCCATGCGATTGTCGGATTCGGGGTCATCAAGGAGGCAATCAAGCTCGCCGACGGGAGATTCAATATCCGGCTGCACGGCGAGGGGAAGGGGCGGGTCGAGAGCGAGATCCTCGAGGCCCCCTACCGGAAGGCGGTGCTCATCACCTTCGAGGACCGGCCGGCATCGTCGGAGCTTGCGGCCTGGGTGAGCCGAATCAAGGCTCTGGTCGCCGAGCTCGGTGTCGACGAGAAGGGGGAGCTGGAACGCGTCGAGGGGGATGCGCCCGTTCCCGATGGGGTCGAGCTCGTCAACGCCGTGGCCGCGAACCTGCCGGTGCCGGCGGCGGTCAAGCTCGAGCTCCTCGAGCTGGATGATCCGGCGGAGCGGGCGCGGCGGGTGGTCACCGGGCTCGAGGAGGTTCTTTCACGGCACCGCATCTTCGACCGTTTCCGGCCGAGCGGAGACTGGAAGGCAAGCCACAACTGATCGCGGCGATCAGGGTGAGCGACACGACAAACGATCATGGCCAAGCGAATCTTCAGCGGCATCCAACCGACCGGCGAGATTCACCTGGGTAACTACGTCGGGGCGATCCGCAACTGGGCGCGCCTCGTCCCCGAGTGCGACTGCATCTACTCGATCGTCGATTATCACGCGATTACCGCTCCCTACGATCCGGCCGAGATGCCGAGGCGGGTTCATGACGCGGCGGTCGCCATCATCGCCTCGGGCGTCGACCCGCGACGGGCGGTCCTCTTCGTCCAATCGGACGTGCCCGAGCACACCGAGCTCGCCTGGGTGTTCTCGTCGATCACGCCGCTCGGAGCGCTCGAGCGGATGACCCAGTTTAAAGAGAAGGGCGCCGAGCAGCCGACCCAGAACCTCGGGCTTCTCGCTTACCCGGTCCTCCAGGCGGCGGATATCCTGCTCTACAAGGGCGAGCTTGTCCCGGTGGGGGAAGACCAGGTCCAGCATCTCGAGCTCTCACGCGAGATCGCCCGCAAGTTCAACGCCGCCTTCCGGCTCATCTTCCCCGAGCCGCAGCCGCTCCTCACCCCCACTCCCAGGATCATGGGGGTCGACGGCAAAACCAAAATGTCGAAGAGCCGGAACAACACGAGTCCGGTCTTCGAGTCGCCGGAGGCCAACTGGGAGCGGCTGCGCACCGCGGTCACCGACGAGAATCGCAAGCGCCGCTCCGATCCCGGCAATCCGGACGTCTGCAACATCTTCACCCTCCACAAGGCCTTCTCGAGCCGGGAGGAAGTGGAGTACGTCAATCGCGAGTGCCGGAGCGCCGGCATCGGCTGCATCGACTGCAAGCAGATCCTCCATCGCAACTTGACCGCTGAGCTTCAACCGGTGCGTGAACGTGCGGCGGAGTTCGAGCGCCGTCCGGAGCAAGTCCGAGAGATCCTCGATGATGGGCGCGAGCGTGCGAGCGCCATCGCCGTCCCGATCATGGAAGAGGTACGAGAAGCGATGGGGCTCAGGGCCCCGGTGCGCACTCCGGCCCCGCTCTGATTCGCCTGCGTCCGCCGAACTTTCCGTCCCCCGGAAGCTTGTGCTACGGTGCGGTGGTCCTCCCGACAGCCGTTCCTTTCCGCGAACCCGTGCCCCAGGGATCAGCCAGGAATCAGGCGCGCATGCCCGACGAGCGCAATCCCCTCATCCTCCCCGAGGCCGAGCTGGCCGAGCAGGCCGTTGATTCCAGCCTGCGCCCGGCCACGCTCGCCGACTTCATTGGCCAGCAGGAGTTGAAGGACCAGCTCCGACTGGCGCTCGATGCGGCGCGCGGGCGTGGCGAGGCGCTCGATCACACGCTCTTGTGCGGCCCGCCGGGCCTCGGCAAGACGACCCTCGCCCAGATTCTCGCCCACGAGATGGGAGTCTCCTTCGTTCCCACCTCGGGCCCGGTCATCGAGCGGCCTGCCGATCTCGCCGGGCTCCTCACGCGGCTCCAACATGCCGATGTGCTCTTCATCGACGAGATCCACCGCCTGAATGCGGTGGTCGAGGAATATCTCTATCCGGCGATGGAGGACTATCGAATCGACGTCATGATCGATCGCGGGCCGAGCGCCCGCTCGGTGCGACTCAATCTCCAGCGCTTCACCCTGGTCGGCGCCACCACCCGAACCGGGCTTTTGACCTCGCCGCTTCGCGCCCGCTTCGGGTTTACCGCCCGCATCGATTACTACAGGCCGGAGGAGCTCGCGGAGGTGGTGCGCCGCTCGGCTCGTCTATTGGGTGTTGCGATCGACGGGCAGGGCGCCGAGGAGCTGGCGCGGCGGGCGCGGGGAACCCCGCGAGTGGCCAATCGCTTGCTCCGGCGGGTGCGCGACTTCGCCGAGGTGCGTGGCGACGGCAGAATCGACCGCGCCGTAGTGCGCGAGGCGCTCCGCTTGCACCAGATCGACGAGCGGGGGCTCGACGGCATGGACCGCCGGGTGCTCGAGACCTTGATCGATAAGTTCGGAGGCGGCCCGGTGGGGCTCGCCACCCTCGCGGTGTCGGTGGGCGAGGAACCGGACACGCTCGAAGACGTCTACGAGCCCTTCCTCATCGAAGAAGGGTTGATCCAGCGCACTCCTCGCGGCCGCGTGGCAACGCGCCTCGCCTACGAGCACCTCGGCCGCTCGCTCGCCCCGGGTGGAGCGACCGTGAGCCCGAGCCCCGAGACCGTTCAAGAGCGGCTCCTTTAGTGTCCGTCTTCGGGGATGGGTGAAACCCCTCGCCTTTAGGCGAAGCCTTCAGGAGGCTTGCGGTACGATGCGTGGATGCGAGCCTATCGGAAGTCGTCACATACCTCCTATTTCCTGCACTACCACTTTGTGTTCGTCCCCAAGTACCGCAAGCCGGTCTTGCGAGGCGACGTAGCATTGAGGGTAAGGGAGTTGACTAGGCAGATCTGCCACGCTAACGAGATCGAGATCGT
>JBIOUT010000438.1:0-4690 GCA_044867365.1 Candidatus Eiseniibacteriota bacterium
CATCCCCTTGGCGTTGCAGGTCCGGCAGGCTAAGATCGTGGCATGAGCGGTGTCGAGCCCTATCACCCCAAGCACAAGATCCGCATCGTTTCGGCCGCCGCGCTCTTCGATGGGCATGACGCGGCCATCAATGTCATGCGCCGGATCCTCCAGGCCTCGGGGGCCGAGGTCATCCACCTCGGTCACAACCGGGCGGCCGAGGAGATCGTCGACGCCGCCATCCAGGAAGACGCCCAGGCGATCGCGATCACCAGCTACCAGGGCGGTCATGTCGAGTTCTTCAAGTACGCCTGCGATCTCTTGCGTGACAAGGGCGCCTCTCACATTCGAGTGTTCGGTGGCGGCGGGGGAGTAATCGTCCCGGCCGAGATCCGCGAGCTCGAGGCGTATGGTGTGGCCAAGATCTTCAGCCCCGAGGACGGGAGGCGGATGGGGCTCCAGGGAATGATCAATCTCCTCCTCGAGAAATCCGACTTCTCGACCCTGGAAGCGGCTCCCCTCGACGGGGCGACCATCGAATGGCGGCGCCCGCCCTTCGTTGCCCGGGCGCTCACCCTGTGCGAGGGAGCGAGCGCCGAGCAGATGACCGCGGTAGCGGCGGCCGCGGCCGGAGCCTCAGCTCCAGCAGTGGGCGGACCCCATCGCAGCGGAGGGAACGGCAAGGGAGTCCTCGATCATCTCCGCTTCGTCACCCCGCTCGATCGCCGGGTGCCGGTTATCGGGATCACCGGCACCGGAGGGGCGGGTAAGAGCTCGCTCACCGACGAGCTCGTTCGCCGCTTTCTCATCGATTTCCCCGAGAAGACGGTGGCGGTGCTCGCCGTCGATCCCTCCAAGCGCAAGTCGGGCGGCGCCCTTCTCGGCGACCGCATCCGGATGAACTCGCTCCGCACCCCGCGCGCCTTCATGCGGAGCTTCGCCACCCGCGGCTCGGGGACCGAACTCTCGGGAGCGATCGGAGACGCTCTCAAGGTGGTGCGCGGCGCCGGTTACGACCTGGTTCTGGTCGAGACCTCGGGGATCGGCCAGGGGGACGCCGCCATCGTTGATATCGCCGACGTCTCGCTCTATGTCATGACCTCCGAGTTCGGCGCGCCCACCCAGCTCGAAAAGATCGACATGATCGACCTCGCCGACGTGATCGTGATCAACAAGTTCGAGCGCCGGGGAAGCGAGGACGCGCTTCGTGATGTGCGCAAGCAGTATCGGAGAGGGCGCAATCTCTTCGGCTCAACTCCGAGTGATGAGGAGCTCCCGGTCTTTCCCACCATCGCCAGTCACTTCCATGACCCCGGAGTGAATGCGCTCTATTCGCACCTTCTCTCCCGGCTCAGGGAGCTGGGCTTCAGTCCCGAGCTCAAGCCAGGGTCGCTCTGGTCGGCGCGTTTTCGCTCCGATTGGAAGCACACGATCGTCCCGCCGGAGCGAGTACGCTATCTCGGCGAGATCGCCGAGAAGGTGCGCGGCTATCGGGCGGCGGCCGAGCGCCAGGTCGAGATCGCCCGCCGCCGGCAGCAGCTCGCCGCCGCCTCTGCCCTCGCCGCCGGGCGCGGCTCACCGGCGGCCGCCGAGCTCGACACCATGTGCGCCGAAGCCGACCGCGAGCTCGATGGGCGAGCCCGCGCCCTACTCGAGTCGTGGCCGGCGATGCGGGTCGAGTATTCGGGGGAGGAGTTCGTCTATCGGGTGCGTGACCGCGAGGTGCGGACCCCGCTCAAGAGCGACACGCTCTCCGGGCTCGAGGTCCCCAAGGTGGCTCTGCCGCGCACCACCGACGAGGGCGAGATCCTGCGCTATCTCCTGCTCGAGAACCTGCCGGGCCAGTTCCCGTACACCGCCGGGGTGTTTCCCTTCCGCCGCCAGGACGAGGATCCGACGCGCATGTTCGCCGGTGAAGGGCCGCCCGAGCGCACCAATCGCCGCTTCCATTACCTGTGCCAGGGGCACAAGGCGAAGCGGCTGTCGACGGCGTTCGATTCGGTGACCCTCTATGGTCACGACCCCGATGAGCGGCCCGACATCTACGGCAAGGTGGGGGAGAGCGGGGTCTCGATCTGCACTCTCGATGACATGAAGGCCCTCTATGCGGGCTTCGACCTCCTCGATCCCAACACCTCGGTGTCGATGACCATCAACGGGCCGGCCCCCATCATCCTCGCCATGTTCTTCAACACGGCGATCGATCAGCAAATCGATCGCTTCGTCGCCGACCAGAAACGGGAGCCGACCGCCGCAGAGCGCGAGGAGCTGGCCGAGCGCACGATCCGCACCGTACGGGGCACGGTTCAGGCGGACATCCTCAAGGAGGATCAGGCTCAGAACACCTGCATCTTCTCGATCGAGTTCGCCCTCAAGATGCTGGGCGACGTGCAGGAGTACTTCGTTCAGCACGGAGTTCGGAACTACTACTCACTCTCGATCTCGGGTTATCACATCGCCGAGGCCGGGGCCAATCCGATCACTCAACTCGCTCTGACCCTGGCCAACGGATTCACCTACGTCGAGTACTTTCTCGCCCGTGGGATGAAGATCGATGACTTCGCGTCCAATCTTTCCTTCTTCTTCTCCAACGGGCTCGATGCCGAGTACACGGTGCTCGGACGGGTAGCGCGCCGGATCTGGGCGGTGGCGATGCGCGATCGGTATGGAGCGGGTCCGCGCGCTCAGCAGCTCAAGTACCATGTGCAGACGAGCGGCAGGTCGCTGCATGCGCAAGAAGTGCAGTTCAACGACATTCGCACCACCCTCCAGGCGCTTCTCGCCTACGAGGACAATTGCAACTCGCTCCACACCAATGCCTACGACGAGGCGATCACCACCCCCACCGAGGAGTCGGTGCGCCGGGCGATGGCTATCCAGATGATCATCGCCCGCGAGCTCGGCATCGGGAAGAACGAGAACCCCAATCAGGGGAGCTACATCGTCGAAGAGCTCACCGACCGCGTCGAGGAGGCGGTTCTCACCGAGTTCCAGCGCTTGAATGACCGCGGTGGGGTGCTGGGAGCGATGGAAACTCAGTATCAGAGATCCAAGATCCAGGAAGAATCGCTCCACTATGAGCGGCTCAAGCACTCGGGAGAGCTCCCCATCGTCGGAGTGAACATGTTCGTCAACCCCGACCCGTCGCGGCGGGGGGAGCTCGAGATTCCCGCCCTCACCCGCGCCTCTCGCCAGGAGAAGGAAGGCCAGATCGCCCGGCTGCGGAGCTTCCAGAAGCGACACGAGGCCGAGTCTCGCAAGGCGTTGGCGCGGCTGCGCCAGGTGGCGGCCGAACGCGGCAACATCTTCGCTGAGCTCATGCGTGCGGTTCGGGTGGCCAGCCTGGGGCAGATCACACAGGCGCTCTACGAGGTGGGCGGGGAATACCGGCGCGCCATGTGAAGTGATGAAGGGCCCATCGACTTTTCCGTATTGCTTATAATGATTGTGGCCGCATGACAGAGCCCCAGGTCGACATTACCGGGAGGTTCGGCTGCATGGGCGGGCAGCATCGGTCTATCCCCAAGCGCCTTGCTGCATCCATGAGGCGATCCCTGCGGATCTGGGGGATCTCCTCCTCCCTTCTTCTCATTCTCGCCGGTTGCAGCCTCGATACTCCATCCCGTCCGGACGAAGGGGATGTTGAAGCCGGATTCACCCTTGTCGAGGGGGATCCGCGTTGGGCGACCAATTCGGTCAGCTGGGAGGATTCCGCGCTGGGAAGCAGCCGCTTTGCCATGATCTCGGTCTCGCTCGAGGCGGTCCACGGGCCGTCCCACTTTCTCTACGACGCCGAGTTCAGAGCGGGTTGTTCATCCGAGGATTGTTTCCCGCTCGCCAGCCGGCTCTTCGTGCGCGACAATTTCTCGATCTTCGATGTCGACTGGTCGCCGCGCGGATCGCTGATGACATTCATAGGACGGACTGAAGGCGACCCGACGACCTGGATCTACACCCTGGCGCCGGGCGGTTCGCCACGGCAATGGGTGAGCGGATTCGACCCGTCGTTCTCGAGCAATGCCGGCCTCGTGTTTTATGTCGGCAGCAGTCGAGATGCGATCCGCGCCTTCAATCCATCGAGCGGCGGCGGCTTCACCGAGCGCGACCAGCTGCAGGGCGCGGCTCACCCGCGGGTGTCTCCGGACGGCACTCACCTCGCTTACTCGGCGGTCGACGGGTCCCGCGGACGGCGGATCTTCGTTTATGACCGCATCAATCCCTCGTTACCCGATATCGTGTCGGATCCGGACGTCCTGCCGACCGGCGACCCCGGCAGAGACGGGGCCGAGGACGACTACCCCGCCTGGTCGCCGCATGGTCACTTCGTCGCCTACCGGGGACGGATCATGCGGAGCCTCCAGGACGCCATCTTCATCGTCGCCTGGGGACTCGAGCCGGAGAATCCAGTTGAGCTCGCGCGCATCTCACCAGGCCGGCAGATGAGTTACCTGCGCTGGCATCGCGGCGGGCTCTATCTCCTGGTGGTCATCGACGGCGACGTTTACGTCTACACGGTGCCCGAGCGGTATCGCGACCTACAGTAGCGGGCTGGCATCAGTCTCGGTCGATTCGTCGAGCGGGCGACAGCGTCTCCGCGGTGTCTGGCGACTCGGGCACGCCAAACCCTGACGCGGCTTAGCTAATTCTTCCGAGTGCCAAGCGATCGCTCGGCCCACCCCTTGCTCCTCCCCCCCCATCGCACCTCGAGCCG
>JBIOUT010000439.1:0-7017 GCA_044867365.1 Candidatus Eiseniibacteriota bacterium
ACAATACTCCATACACGTTGGCGGTACCGGATGCTGACATCACATTCTCCCCAGGCGCGCCTCTCGCCACCACGACCTTCGACATGGGCAAATGGGTGACGACGCTTCCGTTCGGATTGAGCGGCAACGTGTTCCTGACCGGCCTGGCATACCTGGTGCCGGTGAACTTTCCCGGAGGAATCAATCCAGTCACGTGGTATGCCGAGTTCTCCGCCAGTGTCCCCGAGGTCTGCTTGAATTGGAAATGGGGAGCGGCCGTCTACACGACTTTCAGCGACGACCCCAATGCCCTCGGAGTCAAGCCGGTCGACGACAACCAGGGCAGCCAGTACCCGAACTCCGATCACGCCGGCACTCCCGAGAACTTCAAGAGCTTCGTGGTGGGAGGCGCCCGCGGGGGCGGCGGCTCGAACTTCACCGGGTCCTACAGCGGCACCGCCTCGGTGTGCACCGGGACGGTAGCCGTCGAGCCCGCCACCTGGGGTGCGATCAAGGCGTTCTACATGCGGTAGGGCCGGAAGGCTGCTCAAGCAACGCTGAAAGAGCCCTGATTCGCCTTCTGTCCGCAGTCGCCTGGTGCCCTTCACGTCGAGGCGGCGAGTAGGTGGCCGACTCGAGGGTGGGCCCTCCTGCTCGACGTCACGCTCTGTCTCTGATAGTTTGGTCTCTCTCCCCTGCGGCATGGAAGCCGGGGGAGGAGGCCCGCCGCGCTTTCGAGCATGGAAGGCGACGGAATCCGCGCCCCGGCTCCCGTTCATCAAGGAGGACCCCATGTTGAACCGTCATGGATTTGCCCTGGCCGCGGTTCTGCTACTAGTTGTGACGGGAATGGCGACGGCGGAGATCGATCCGACGACCGGGCTCCCACCCAAATCTTCAGCCTTCGTTCCGCTTCCACATGGCCTCGGCACCAACGTCCTCTGGGATCTCACTCACGGTGTCTTTCTGTCCTATGAGCCCTCGGGTCTCTACTCGGATCTTGTCACCCTTCTCGCCGCCAACGGATTCAACGTCACCACCACGGCGGCGGGCATCAACAACATCGATCTCTCCCCTTACGAGGTTCTAGTCATCTGCCTGGGGTCCAACTGGGATAGCCCGTACACGGCGCCCGAAGTGGCCGCAGTCCAGGCGTTCATCGGCGCCGGTAAGGGGGTCCTCGTCATGGGGGACAACACCGACACTCCGAATGGCAACATCAACCCGATTACGCAGGCTTTTGGTACGACTTGCGGGATTTCTTATCTCCAGCCCCCGGATCTTTTCTTTTCAAATTTCATCGTCCATCCGATCTTTACCGGTGTGGGCTCCATCTACTATCGGGCGGGCGGCGAGCTGGACGGCGTTGCCCCGTCCGTCGAGGCGGCGTTCACCACCGAGGGATATCCCACCATCACCGTGCTCGATCCCTGCGGCATGGTGGTGACCGGAGACATCAACTTTTGCGACAACGTTTACTTCGCCAACGCGGACAATCGGCTATTTGCGCTCAACGTCTTCCGGTGGCTGGCAGGCGGGTGCGCGACACCGGTCGAGAACACGACCTGGGGAGCCCTCAAGGCCTTCTACCGCTAAATTCGTGAGGTAGTCGGCGGCGAATTCGGGGGAGGGTGGCCGGACCCTCCTCCGAATTCCCTCATAGCGGTCCATCTCTTGCATTCCTCGGCGGTCGTGGATGCGGTCGAGGAATCCGGAGTCGCACGGCTTCATGAAGCGGCGCGTCAGGTGGCGCGGCGCATTCTCGATCTCCTGCTACCGCGCTCGTGCGTCGCCTGCTCTCTGCCGCTGACCACCTGCTCACCTCTCTGCTCGACTTGCATCTCGGCCCTTCCTCCTCCACCTGCGCCCCTTTGGATCGAGGAGATCGAGGTGCGAGCGGTCACCCTCCATGAGGGCGCCGGACGCGAGCTCGTTCACGCCCTCAAGTATCGCGGGCGGCGGGATGTGGCCGAGCTCCTGGCCGCCCGGGCGGGTGCCCTCTGGTCCGAGCGCGCAGCCGGTGGGGTGGTCGTCCCGATTCCACTCCATCGGCGCCGCGAACGGGCACGGGGTTACAACCAGAGCGTCATCCTCGCTCAAGCAATCGCCAGGGCGATCCCTGGGTTGAAGATCGAACATGCCCTCATGCGCCGCCGCTCCACTCGTTCCCAGACCATGCTCGATCGCGCCGCGCGCCGGCTCAATGTCGCCGCCGCTTTCGCCCTCCGCCGTCCGGCAGCGGTCATCGGGCGCGCCGTCTATCTCGTGGACGATGTCGTGACCACCGGCGCCACTCTCGAGGCGGCCGCCCGCGCATTGCGTTCGGCCGGCCCCGCATCGATCGCCGCCCTGGTCGGGTCACGCGCCGAACTCGACTGAACGCCGAGCATCACCCCTCCCAGAGCGCCACCGTCGAGCCGACCCAGTCGAAGTCCTTGTTGTAATCGACCCCGTGCATCTTGCCGCGCGAGAGGCGGCAGAGGTTGGTGGCGGGGACGAGTGTCCGGGCACCGTCCGGACGCAGAAAGAGAACCCGGAGCTCGACCTTCACTCCCTGTCCCTGAGGGGTGAGCAACGCTGGCGCGTACTCCACCTTCTCCATCAAGAGCCAATCGCGACGCGCCGACTCCGGAATGGCGTCGAGGGTCGCGGGCTCGAGGTCGATCTTGACCCCGCGACCGGCGAAGGAATAGAGCGGCTTGAGGACGAAGCGACTCAAATCGGCGGGCCACTCCTCTAGATCGGAGAGGAGATGAGCCTCGGGCACCGCCGGATGATCGAGGAGCGGGATCGTTGCCTTCGACCAGATCCAGTACCAGTTGGGATGCGGCACCCAGGTGACGTCGAGCTCTTCTCGGTAGTCGAAGGGCGGCTTGACCTCGCTCGCCTGGAGCTCGTCGAAGACCACCCGATTGTAGATGCGGCGCACCGGCGCTCGCCCGCCCTTCCCTCGGTCTCGCGGCGCCAGGAGTCGCGCGCCATCGCGGCGGAGATCGCTCAGGCACACCGCGCGCACGCCGATGAGATCGAGGGTGGCCATGAAGTCGGGGCGGGTCTTCTGGGTCTCCGGATCGATGTCGACGAGGACGACCTCTTCCGGATCGCAATCACCCACTACCGCCCGCCGCAAGAGATCCAGGTAGCTCGGGCGATCGAGACCATCCCAGTACGCCGACCACCGGCGGCGAAGCCCCGGGATCGACTGCAGCATCTCGGCCCAGATGTCGGACTGGACGACGGTCATCGCATAGAGCGAAGGGAACCCCTGGCACTCGATGAGCCGCGGCACAATCTCTCCCCCTTGCTCGACGAGCGCGAAGTCGATCGCCAGCATCTGCGGCAGTCGATCGGTGGCGGGCACCCGTAAGGCGGCGGGAATCCGCTCGGCGCAGCGGGCGATCACCGCCGGCGCCTGCATCTGCTCGAGGATCTCGGTCGCCGCCCGTTCGCAGCGATCGCGCACCTCGGCGGTAAGAAAGACCGGCGTCTCGGCGAGCCGGAACTCGATCGTCGGGGTCGAGAGCCGGATGCTCATTTCGCGCTCGACCGCCGCCTGGAGCTCCGGGCGGTAGGCGGCGTTGTAGAGACGGCGGGCGACCGGATCCACGACCGTGGCCTGGCTACTGCGGTAATGCGGCCGGATCGATCAGGTAGCGGCTCTCGCGCATGATCGGCTCCCCGTCCACCGCCACATCGAAGGCTCGCCCGACGACATCGATGTGACTCGGCGCCATCCAGGGAGCGCCGGTGTGCTCGGAGTACGGGTGCCCGAAGGCGATGTGGAGGCCGGGAAGCTTCTCGTCCTGCAGGATCTGGCCGATGACGTCGGTGAGGGCGATGTTGGTGCCGACCGCGAGCTCACCCACCCGGTTCGAGTTGGGATGCTGTTGGGTGTAGGCCTGGAAGTCTTTAAGGATGTCGGCGCGCTCGCATTCGAGATCGACGATGCGCGAGTTGTCGATGGTGATGGTGAGCGGATGCTCCCGCATGTCGCCGTATTTCTTGGCGAGCCAGTCTCCGAGCACGCCGTCGCAGACATAGACGCCGTCGAGCCGCGCCGGTGAGGTGAGAACCTCCCCTCCGGGAAGGTTCCCCCATTTGTCGGGGCTGATGATTCCCGAGGTCTTGAGCCAGCGGATCGAGGGATCGAAGGTGGCGCGGAGCCGGCTCCCGGCCGCCGAGGTGGCGGTGATCTCTCGGGCCTCCCGCACCCGCTCGAGGACCCATCGCGACAGGGCGTCGACCAGCCGGAAGTCGGCGCGCATTCCCTCGCGCATGATCCGCGGGGTGATGTTGACCATGTGCGCATGGCGGATCTTGCGGCGGTTGACGATGGCGGTGAAGGCGATGCGCACGGCGAGCTCGCCTTCCTCGGCGCTCGCCGCATAGCAGCTGACCTCCGTCTCTTCGAGGGCGGCGGCGATCGCCGGAGGGAGCGCGATGAGAGGCCGCGCCGCGAGATCCTCGAGGATGAAGGCTTGCAATCCCCCGCCGGCGCGCCGGAACTCGGAGGCGAGGGCGGCGGCGATGGGCAGGTTGTCGCGATCGGTGACGAGCAAGCATCTCTCGCCCGGCTTCACCCCGAGACAGGTGAAGATCGCGTTGCGCGCCCCTTCGGCGAGGGCGGGGTCGAAGTCGATGTCGAGATCAGCCGGCGCGTGGGGCATGCGCATTCTCCTCCCGTAGTTCGCCGAGACCGAGTCCCACCTCGGTCTCGCCAGCCACAAATTCCATCACCGCCCGGAAGTCTCCGGTGCGGCGGTAAACGGCCAGCTGGCGCCTGGCGCCGTGTCCTTGCGCCAGGATCCAGCGCACCCGATTGACCTCTTCCCGGCTGCCGAGTTCATCGACGACATCGTCGACGAACTCGATGATCTCCTCGATGAGCAGCGGAGTCGGTACTTCCTCTTCCTTGCGGAAGTCGATGAGCTTGCCGTCGATTCCCCAGCGGGCGGCCCGCCACTTGTTCTCCATGATCAGGGCGCGGCGATAGAGCCGAAAGCCCAGGTTCTGATCCAGGAGCTTCCACAGCTTGACGGTGAGCGCCTGCACCAGGGCGGCGATCATGATCGTCTCGTCGGCGCGCATCGGAATATCGCACACCCGGAACTCGAGGGTCTGGAAGGTGGGGTGGGGCCGGATGTCATACCACACCTGCTTGCGGTCCTTGATGCAATTGGTTCGCATCAGCAGATTGACGTAAGACTCGTACTCTCCATACGACCCGTAGTAATCGGGAATATTGGTGCGAGGGAACTTGTCGAAGATCTTGGAGCGATACGACTGCCAGCCGGTGTCATGCCCGAGCCAGAACGGGGAGTTGGCGGTCAAAGCGAGGAGGTGGGGGAGGAAATAACGAGCGGCGTTCATGATGTGGATGGCGTCCTGGCGATCTTCGATCCCGATGTGGACATGGAGACCGAAGATCAGATTGGCGCGGGCCACCACCTGGAAATCGGAGACGATCTGCTCGTAGCGCTCGTTGGGAGTGATCCCCACATCGGCCCAATGCGAGAAGGGATGGGTGCCTGCGGCGGCGATGCGAAGCCCGTTCTTGCGGGCCAGCTCCGCCATGAAGCGGCGGAGTCGAAACACATCGACTCGGGCGGCCGAGATATCGGGACAGATCTGGGTGCCGAGCTCGACCACCGATTGGTGCATCTCGGGCTTGAGCTGCTCCTTGAGGGTGATCTTGCCCTCTTCGAAGATCTCCGCCACATGCGAGCGGAGCTCCCAGGTCTTGGGATCGACAACCTGGAATTCTTCTTCGATGCCGATGGTGAAGGGAGGGCGGGTCTTCACGCTCGAGTCCGGGATGGGCGGGGGCGATGGCTGGGGCGGGTTGGGGCAACCGGAGGCTCGTCCGCTTGCGCGCGGGGTTTGTCAGGAGCGGCGGGGCGGCTCAGAGAGCGTCGCTCGCCGTCGAGCCGCGCCGGCCAGGTCCCGGTGGCCTCGAAGGGGCGAGGCGAGAGGGCGCGCTCGATCAAGAACTCGGCCGACTGGTCGACGATCCAGGCGAAGTTGTCGGGACCGATCGAATGGAGGTCGGCGTCGGGCGCCGGGTTCATGAAATCGATCGCATAGGGGATGCCGTCGCGGATTGCGAACTCGAGAGTATTGAAGTCGTAGCCGAGGGCCTCACAGAGCGCCAGGCAGTCACGGCGGATGCGCGTCTCGAGGATGGAGTCGACGGGCGGAGCTCCACGCACGTAGCGATGCTCGTGGGCGACCTTCGGGTCGTAGCGCATGATGCGCACTCGTGACCGGTCCAAACAGTAACAGCGGTAGTACTCGGTGAACTGGATCCCCTCCTGGGCGATCATGGACAGGGTGTGAGTGCGGGCATAGGCGGCGAAGAACTCACCCGGATTGTCCACCTTGTAGACGTCCTTCCAGCCGCCGCCGTAGGCCGGCTTGAGAAAAATCGGAAAGCCGAGATACGAGAACACATCGTGCCAATCGAGGGGATAGACGAGATTGGTGAATGAGTCCCCGCTCGTGCCCGGCGGATTGTCGCGGTGGGGGAGGAGGACGGTCCGCGGGATGGCCACCTCCGCCGCCTGGGCGATGATCCCGTTGGTGAACTTGTCGTCGGCGCTCCACCAGAATGGATTGTTGATGACCTGCACACCGTGCGCCGCTGCGCCTTTGAGGTAAGTGCGATAGAATGGGACGTCCTGACTGATCCGGTCGAGAATGATGTTGTAGGGCGGAATCTCGTCGGTGCGCACCGCCCCCACCGCCACCGGCCGCGCTTCAACTTTCCCCTCTCCCCGAGCATTGATCGCTTGGGCGAGCGCTTGCGGGAAAGTTCGCTCCATGCCGAAAAGAATGCCGACCGTGGCCGGATTCCCCATTCAATCCTCCTTGCAGGATACATTGCACCGCCGAGCCTCCTATGTTAGGACATGTCGGCCTTTCCGGCCAGAGCCGAATGGCATCGGCCGGGAGCGATCGGTCGCGACTGCTGGGTCGGCCCGCCTCGAGGTCCCACGTGGGGGTGGAAGCAATGGTCCGTGACTACATCAGGCAGGACAG
>JBIOUT010000440.1:0-6823 GCA_044867365.1 Candidatus Eiseniibacteriota bacterium
TCCGCTCCTCGCAGCCGGCCGGCCAGGAGATCGACCAGAGCGCGTGATCGAGCGCGCTCGACCAAATCGAAGACTTCGCGAACCTCTCCACGGCCCGTTTGCAGCGTCAGCTCTACGAGGTCGGCGTAGATCGGCACCTTGTCGGCGGCGAAGCTCAAGCGGAACTCATCGATTCCAATCCGACCGCGGATTGCTTCGATCCCCGCTACCGCGCGGCGGAAATGCCGGAGTCCCTTCCCTGGCTTGCCGGCAAGGAGCGCGATTCGCCCCAACAGGTGATCATGCTGAGCAGAAAGCCAGGGCGAGCGCAGCCGACGGAGGATGCGTCGTGCCCGGCTCAGATGCGCCCTGGATGAGACGAGACGACCTTGTTCGAGCGCCAGCCTCGCCCTTTGCAGAGCGGCGGCCGCCTGGCGGATGGTCACCCCCTCGGCGGAAAAACGACGCTCTGCTCCAGCGAGGCGGGTCTCGGCCTGCCGGCGGCGTCCGGCGCGGCGGTCGATTTCAGCGCGATAGACTTCGCATTCCGCCTCGGAAACACGATTCTCCTCTTGATGAAACGCCGCGGCTCCCTCGGTCAGAAGCTCGGCGGCTCGACCATCTTCGCCACGACCGAAGGCGGCAATGGCGAGGAACAGAGACGCCTTGCCTGTCTCATAGCGAAGGCTCAACTGCTCGAACAGAACACGCGCGCGGCGCGCATGTTGCTCCGCGCGTTCAAAGCAATTGATTTCGAGCAGGACCTCGGCAAGATCGAGATGGCAGAGAGCAAAGAGGTAGGTTGCGCCGAGCGCCTCGAACGCTGACCGCGCCTCGTCGAGTGCAGAATAGGCGCCGCCGTAGTCGCTTAGCTGCAGCCTGAGATAGCCGAGCCCATAATCCACACGCGCCACCACGGCAGACTCGCCCGCAGCCTGTGCGCCTGCTCGCACCTCACGGTAGAGCAGCTCCGTTTCGAGGTAGCGACCGAGACTCGCCAGAACATTGGCGCGGTTGATCTGGACGCTGCGAATGCGCTCGGCGTCGCCCAAGCGGCGAGCGGCTGCAAGCGCCCTATCATAGGCGCGAAGCGCCACCCGCGGTCGGTTGGTTCGGTGCAGAATGTTGGCGAGGTTGAGATCGAGTCCCACCAGGGAGCGAAGATCCCGGTGTCGGGAGAGGGTTATTCGCGCGCTCTTGCCGATGGAAATCGCTTTGGAATAGCGCCCGAGATACATCAGGGCATCGACGTGACCCAATGCCGTGCGGGCGGCGAGGAGCGGTTGGCGCAACCGGCGATAGGCGCCGGCTGCCCGCGCGTAGTGCTCGGCAGCTTCGGCGTGTCTGGACAAATTGGTCAGAGCGTGAGCGCGCGACCAGATAGCGCGCGCCTCGAGCAGAGGATGACCGGAGGCGACCAGGGCCTGTCGCTCGGCCACCGCCAGGGCGTGGCGGGCATCGATGCGGAGGAGCTTGACGACCGCGCGGGCGAGCTCCTCGACCAGAGCAGCGCGCGCTTCGTCATCGACGGATCGTACGAGTCGGGCGGCCCGGGCGTCGCTCGGAGAGGTGAGGACGCGCCGCGCGAGCGGCGTCTCGACCGATGCGGCGGCGGCCGCCGGTGTCACAGTGGGCCGAGCGGGACCCGGATTCAACGCGCGAGGCATGGCGTCATTAGCCGTCCAGGTCGGTCGGCAGAAGGAAGGTGACTGCCTGCTCTCCCTCCCTGATCACCAACCAAACACCGTCGAGATGCTCGACCACGATGTTGAATTCGCCGAGAGCGTCGGTCGTCCCCTCGACAGGCGGCCGGCCGGCGGCGATCGCCAGGAAATGCGCTCCCGCCACCGGGCGCGCCTCGGCCTCCATTCGCGACACCTGGCCGGTCAAGTATCCCTTGCCCTGATGGCGCTCCGCCACGAGGTCGAGCTCGAGTCCGCCTGCTTCGAAGCGCAGCCGGCGCCCGCTCATCACCCCGCGGGCGGTGGCGAAGGAGGGCTGTTGGCGCGAGTCGAACACCAATCTTCCGATGACCTCGGCCGCGCCGGCAAGCCATCTTCGAGCGGCCTCGGGAAGTGTCTCCGGCTGGAACAAGCGCACGGCGCGCGAGACGACATAGACCGGCGGCTCGGGCGAGCGGTCTGTTCGCATGAGCTGCGTAATCTCGGTGATCGAGGCGAGCCGGCCGGCACAGGTCGGACAAGCAGCAAGGTGGGCTTCGATCCGAGCACGAGCGGAAGCCACGGTGCGGCCGTCGGCATGATCGGCCAGCTCCGCCAGGGTAACGTGGGGGGAGTGGCGGTTGCGGGTCATCGAGTGTCCTCGCCGCGACAGACGGGGCGGGTCGCCGCGGAATACAAACCCGAGTGGGTTGCCCGGGCAATGCGACTATGGACGTTGCTAGTCCCTCTTGGGTTCACTTTTCCGTCCCGGCTCCTCGGCCGCAATCTCCTGATAGATACGGAGTAGCTTTTCGAGACAGCGGGCCCGAGTGGGCCCGATCGAACCCACCGGCATCCGGAGACGCCGGCTGATTGCCTCGTACGACGGCTCGTCGGCGGCGTAATAGAGGAGGCCGAGAAGCGCTCGGCAGCGCTCCGGCAACTGCTCGAAAGCCTGCCGCACCAAATTCTGGTTCTGGAGCTGCTCGATCTCCTCGTCCGCCGGCGCCGCGGGATCGGGAACTCCTCCCAGAATCGTCTCGCTGTCGTCGAGCGGGCGGCGCCGTTGAGCGTTGTCGAGGCTCAATCGCTTGGCGGTCGTCACCAGCCAGGCGCGGAGCAAATGGGGCGAGCGGATGGTCTCCAAACGTTCGAAGAGGCGAGCAAAGGTGGTCTGGAAAACCTCGTCGGCTTCCTCGGGCGTCAGACCGCAGCGGGTGGGAATGGCGTAGACCAGTCGGCGATAGCGGAGGACGATGGTTTCCCAGGCGATCCCGTCGCCGCGCCGGCAGCGGGCGACGAGACTGGCGTCGTCGAATTCGGCGAGCCGAGCGAGCTCGCTTCGCCGTCCTCCTGCGGGGCGCGGCTTCTTCGGCTCGAGATGACGAGTGGACTTCGGCGACGCGACCGCCTTCTCGCGGGGACGAGGCATGATCGTTGGATTATAACCAAGGGTTGCGGCGATCGAATGACGGAGGAGGAGGACGCGATCAAGTTCACAATCACGCGAGAATCACTTCTGTGATCCGGGAGGCGGCAAAGCGGCGAGCTGCTCGCGTGCGCGGTCGGAATGAATCCAATCACCGGCGGCTACCGCACGCAAGTAGGGGCGCGCAGCGTCCGGCTCTCCCACGGCGAGGTAGGCCTGAGCGAGATACCAGGAGTCGCGCAAATAACCGCCGCCGCCGGCCACCAGTCGATCGAGATGGGGGATGGCCCGGCGCGGCTTTCCGTCGAGCAAGAGCGAGACCGCCAAATAGAAGCGGGCCTCGTCATCATCCGGTTCGGCGGCGACATAGTGTTCCAGGCGGCGAGCGGCTTCCGTATAGCGTCCTGCCTGGTAGTCGGCGAGCCCGGAGTCCCGCTCCGGGGCGGCGGTCCCTGCACGCAAGGTCTCGGCGGGGAGCGGATAAGCCTCCATGGCCGCCAGACCGCCGGTGTCGACGCGGGGAGCGCGGCCCAACACGATGACCACGAGCAAGGCGGCCAGGGCTCCCGCCAGCGCTCCCCAGGCCGGGCGCTGCCACACGGCGCCGAGGGCGGCCCCCAGTGCCGCGACAGCGGAGCCTCTTCGGATCGCCGGGTGGGCGGGCAAGCGGATCAGCTCTCGTTCCCGCGCCACGCCGATGGCCGCTTCCATGAGAGAGGCGGTTTCGAAGCATTCGCGGCAGCCGAGAAGATGCTCTTCGGCGGCATCGAGCTCGGGGCCGCTGAGACGGCCGAGCACGTAGGCCTCGATTCGATCGCCGAGATGCAGGCTCATGAGGAGATCTCGCCGCCGGGGTCCCCCGGAGGATGTTGCTCGGCCACGGCCGGAGCTCCGGGCCGCCTCGGGATCGACACTTCGGAACGGCACAGGATGTCGCGCGGCTCGATCCCGCAGCTCTTCAAGTGCTCACGCAGGTTCTTGATGGCATAGTGCTTGGCTTCTCGAACCCGCGCCGGCTCGAGGCCGAGGGTGCGTGCCACCACGCTCACTTCTTCCTCGCGCACCAGGAGGAGCTGGAAGACCTGCCGCTGTTTGCTGCCCAGGCGGCGGATTCCTTCCGCCAATTGGTCGAGCGCCTCGCGGACGAACAGGCGCTCGAGTGGGCTCACGGTCGGACTCGCGGTCGCACCGGCAGATTCCGCCCCTTCGAGGGCGGCGGCGTCGAGGTCCCGCTGGCGGTACTTTCGCCGGAGCGCCTCGGCGATCACATTGCGAATGATGCCGTGCACGTATGCGGCCAGCTTATCCGGGTCCTGCACCGTTCCTCGCCGGATCGCGATCACCGTCGCCGTCATGATATCTTGCACCAGGTCATCGAGATCAGGGTGTCCGGCGCCTAGGCGCTTGGCCACGATGAAGCGGACCCGGGGATAGTAGTCCCGGGCCACCGCCTCTTCGGAAATCGGCGGTCGCGCGGACGACCCTGCTTCAGGAACGGCGCCCATGGCCTCGAGATCCTCACCGCCCGGCGAGTCGCCGGGCCTTCGGCCGGATACCGTACCTCGGGGCGCCGGAGCACGGGAGCGATTTCGCTTGCCGGTCTCACCTGGAACGTCGTGCCGCGGCACCGGGCATTGGATGGAGGGAAGGGGCAAGGGCTCCCTAGACCGGCGTCGCCGCGGGCTTTACAATTCCCCACAGGCCGAGCGTCGGGTCGTTATTCCGCCGGAGGTGCCTCATGCGACCGCGCGTTGCTGCCAGCCGGCCTCGATGGCTACCACTCCTCCTCATCTCCGTGGTTGTCGGTTGCTTGGCGATTCAGAGCAATGCGACAGCCGTGTGCCCGGATTGTTTCCTCCCTCATGTCGATCATCCACTGCCGACAATGATCGAGTTCACTGGATTCGTTCATGTCGAGGATCTCACCGACTTTGTCTGGGGTGTCGACCAGAACTATCTCCTTTACCGACTCCATTTGATTCGTGGCGGCGGGGTCGAAATCCTGAGCACTCTTGTCCTTCGACGGCCCGCCGGCAACGATCATGCGAGCGGGTTGAGTCGCGATCGAGATAACAATCTCTGGGTCACCTGCGATCGGGACAGCCGGAACATCGTCTTCTTCGATGATAGCGGCAATCCAGTGGGAGAGCCGTCGACGTTTCCCGGCGTCATGGCCAACGGTGTAGCGGTAGGTCCCGATCATTCGATCTGGGTCGTCGACACCTTTGATTCGATGATCTATCGACGCAATCCTGCCGGAATGTGGGCGGCGGCGTTTCCGAGTCCCGAAGGATCCAATCTCACCGGTCTCGCTTATGTCACGATCAATGACGTCCTGGCCACCCTCGACCTGGGGACTCCGCCCGGCGCCTCCAAGCGCTACCTGGTCATGGATCTCAACGGCAGCTGCATGCTCGCCTGCAACCTCGAAGGGGGACACCCGATCCTGCGCGGCCTGGCGGTGGGTCCCTTCCTGCTCGCCCGCGGTGTCCGCGCCCTCAGCGCGGTCACGGCCGGAGCTCAAGGGGTCAAAAATCCTCCCACGGACATCGAGGATTACGACGCGTCGATCACCGGGACGCAGACACCGGTTGCTCCCTCGAGCTGGGGAAGGGTGAAGGCGATCTATCGCTGAGCGCGAGGCGCGTGCGTTTTCGAGCCTAAGTCTCCGAGGTCAGTCTCCGATCAGGACGAAACCCGCCCACTGGAAGGGATGGCGTTCTCCCGCCACTGCAGCGACCTTGGCGGTGCGAAGCGCGGCCGCCGGAGTCTCCCCGGTCGCCAGCGCCCGGTAGAAGCGAGTCATGAGCTCGGCCGACGCACGGTCGGGGACCGGCCACAAGCTGGCCACCACCGCGCGCGCTCCCGCCCGCAGAAAGGCGCGGCCGAGCCCGAAAATTCCTTCGCCGCGCACGTCCCGCCCGAGTGCGGTCTCGCAGCCCGAGAGGACAACGAGCTGGCCGTCGAGATCGAGGTCATACGCTTCATCCGCCGTGAGCCGGCCGTCGTCACCGCCGCCGGGTGCGAGCTCGAGCGCGCAGTCCTCGGGACGGCGATCGTCGGCGACCGCGTGCGCCGCCAGATGAACCACATCGTAGTCGCTCAGATGCCCTGACTTGAGGATTCTCTCCGCCGCCTCCTCTCCCCGCCGCAGATCGACTCGATCTCGGCCGAGAGCGCCGGCGATCGCTTCGGTCTCGAGACGCGTGCCGCCGAGAGCGGGAAGATCCCGAGACGGGAGCGGATCGGCGAGCGCCAGGGCGCGCTCTTGCGCTCGCCGCGGGCGAGCGAGGCTCCGCCGCTCGCGAAGCTTCTCCCATGTCGACGCCGAAGGGGCGTACGCGACCTCGAATCGTTCGATGACCGTCGCCTTCTCATCCGCGAGCACTTCGAATGGGAGATGATGCAGGACGCCGTCCGGAAGAATGAGAAGCCGCTGGATGGAGGAGAGGCCGAGCGGCGCGATCAAATCGGCATAGAGACCATGAATCAAGCGGGCGAGCTCGGGTTGTCCTGCCGCTCCCAGGGGATCGGGATGGCGGATTTGATCGAGGAGCGCGCTCACCTCGCGATCGAGCTTGGACTCGCCCGGGAGGTCGACGGCTCGACGACCTTTGCGATCGAGGATGATGGCAAGGGATTGGTCGGGGGCGAGCGAATAGGCGACCAGCACCTGTCCGCGGGCAAGCGCCCTTTCGGCCTGGTCGGCGCCGAGCGGCTCCGGGCGGCGGCGCGCGAATCGTTGCGGTGAAGC
>JBIOUT010000441.1:0-12119 GCA_044867365.1 Candidatus Eiseniibacteriota bacterium
GCTCCTGACTTTGGATGCCGAGGAGGGCGTGTCGTTGGTTACCGCTGCCGACGGTCAACAGACAATATCGGTCGCCGGGGGGCCGACACAAGCCACGAGGGTTAGACCGATCAGCGGCCTGGCCGGCGATGCTGCCCCATCCCCGGGGTCGGCGTTCCATGGCACTCCAGGGTCGATCGTCGAGTACGACTGGCCTGATCTGTCGTCCGGCGGAGGCGTTGTCATTGGGGAATCGTTCGAGAAGGTCCCGCCCATCTGTGCCGATCCGGACTTCAACTGCGACGATTTCTTAGGAGGTGGAGTCCCGCCGGGGAACGGTCTCGTCATCGAGCAATGGCGAGATGGAGAGTGGCAGCGGATAGGCGATCTCGTGCCCCGAATGTCCTGGGAGAGAGTGGCGATCAAGCTCCCTGAAGGACAGGCAGGAGATCTTCGTCTCCGCGTTCGCTGGGAGGGGACGCATCAGTTCCGGATGGTCGGCTGGGTCCCCGAGGCGAGCGAACTCGCGCCGTCCTATCGCATCCAGCCACGTGATGTGGAGCATAGCCGCTCGGGCAGCTTGGGAAGCGTGCTGGCTGCCGTCGATGGCATGCCTGCCCTTCTTAGCCCAGGGGACGTCATCTCCTTCGCCTTCGACGCTCCGCCGGCACTCCAGGGGAAGCGACTCGCCTTGCGCTTCGCAGGCCGATCCTCGTACAGCCTCGAAGGCCTCGGCTCTGCAGCAGGGGTTGCGGGGGTTGGAATGACCTCCATACCTCGATCGACGGCCGTGACGATCTCTCGCTCCAACCCGTTCAATCCGGAAACGACTTGGAACCTCGATGTCGCTTCTGCGGGGAATGTGAACCTTTGCATCTACGATGCGAAGGGACGTCTCATTCGCAAGCTGTTGAGTGACCGTCTCGAGGTGGGGAAGCATAATGCCCGATGGGATGGACGGGATGAAGGAGGACGAGGCGTGCCGTCGGGCATCTACTTCTGGCGCTTCGATGGTGCGGGACTCCGGCGGGCGGAGAAATTTGTGGTGCTCAAGTGATCGCATCGGATCGACACAGCACCTGGAGTGGTGACGCGCTCCCGTCCCTGGAGCGAAGGGGCGGCTGGACAGGCTGGACACGTAGCTGAAGGACGTGCGTTCGTTCAAGCCAGATTGGCCCCCGAGCAACGGAGCCTCAAACAGTACGCGAGCGGCGAAGGCGGGACCGCGCCACCTCGATGATCGCCGGCAAGATGGAAATGAAGATGACGATCGCCACCACCTTGTGGATATGCCGGTCGATGTCAGGGATGGCGCTCCCCAGGAAGTAGCCAATCAAGGTCATGCTGGCCACCCAGCCGATGCCTCCGAACACGTTGTAGGCGACGAACCGGCGATAGCTCATCGCTCCCACTCCGGCGACGATGGGAGCAAACGTGCGAGCGAAGGGAATGAAGCGGGCGAGGACGATCGTCTTGCCGCCGTGCTTCTCGTAGAAAGCCTTGGTCCTGAGCAGATGATCCCGGGCGAAGAGGATCGACTTCTCGCGGGTGAAGATGCGCGGCCCTGTCTTCCGCCCGAAGGCGTAGCCGACGCTGTCGCCGGCTATCGCCGCCGCCATCAAAAGCAGATTGACGATGCCGATGTGAAGCTCCCCTGCCGCCGCCAGGATTCCGGCGGTGACGAGCAACGAGTCGCCGGGTAGGAAGAAGCCGATGAGGAGGCCGGTCTCGGCGAAGACGATGGCGGTGAGGACGAGATACCCGCCCCAGCGGATGAGCTCCTGGAGATTGTAGAGATGTTCGAACAGTGAATTGATGAGTTCCATCGGCGCCTGATCCGTGCCACCGGGGTGAAGGGCGGATCATTCTAACAGGCGAGAGGTTGGGGCAGCCCGGCGATGCGAAGCGCGGCGGGCTGCGGGAGGACAGCCGCCGCGCCTGCATGGACCCGGCTCAGGACCGGGCGCCGCGAGGAGAAGGAGTAAGGGGGGCGGACCTACGGTCCGAGCCAGACCACCCGCCGGACGGCCTCCGCCCCATTCGACTCGAGACGCAGGTAATAGACACCGCGCGACAACCGCCGCCCATCTTCACTGCTCCCGTCCCAGCGAAGCGTTCCGGCCGCCGACCGACCGGAGAAGAGCGTGCGCACCCATCGTCCGGCGGCGTCATGCACCGTGATCCGAACGCTCTCCGGACGCCCGGGCAGGGCATAGCGGAGAGTGAGGGGGCCGCCGGCGAAGGGATTGGGACCAACGGCGAGCTCGAGGCCCTGAGCAACCGGGGATGGAGCCGGCTCGACAGCCGCCGTCGCTCCGCAGCCCGCGAGATAAATGCCGTCTCCCCCGAATCCGGAGCAATCGACGAGAACCACCACCTGTCCGGCATCGTTGAGGTAGCGGTTTCCGCCGTAATCGCGCGAGCTGAGGGTCTGGAACCCGACTACGGTGCGCCCCGAAATCACATCCCCTGTGCGGAGAAGCTTGCACAGGCCGTTGATCTCGTCCCAGAGATAGAGCCCGCGATTGTCCGACGAGCCGCCGGGCGTGCCGCGCAGGGTGGCGACGAACGCGATCTGGGCCGCGGCGTTGATGGCGACGATGTTGTCGAAGTTACTGAACCGTCCGCCTCCCTCAGGCACCGCTTGATCCTCGCGCGCCGCCTGGATGAGGATCGTGCCATCGCCGCGATAGACGCCCGAGTCGTCGAAGCCGCCGCCCGGAGTGGCGCTGAGGTTGGCCTTGAAGGCGGTGACGTTGCCGGCACTGAGCGACGGCGGATAGAGCGACGAAAAGGCTCCGCTGTGATCGGGAAGGACGGTGCCGGTAATCACCACCCGGTCATCGCTGCCGTCGCCGGCGGTGAAGATCGCCTCGCCGCCGCTCGGCACCGGCTGGAGATTCGACTGGAATCCGGCGTTCCCGAAGAGGTTGTAGACCGGACCGGTGAACTCCTGATAAATGCCGCCGCCGGGCGCCGTCTCGCCGCCCCGGGCGAGTTGGACGAAGCTGTTAACGGCCCCGGGATTCGCCAGGAAAATGCCGTCGTCGTCGATCGACCCGTTTGCGGTGCCGGTCAGATGAGCCATGACCACGCACGTGCGGGCGTTCGGCCGGATGGCGGGCGGGTCGCTATCCGAGAAACGGAACACCGAGCCGTTGCCATCGGGGGCAGGCTGGCCGATGTACGAGGCGAGAACCTGGGTCGTCCCCGTCGCCAGGTAGACCGTGCTCGGCAAGGTGCTCGTGCCCAGGCTGGCGTAGAAAGCCATGGTGACCGGCGACTCGTTGTTGACCTGCGGTGGGTATAGACCGTTGAAGGTCAACCCTCCCGTTCCGGGAGCCACGTCGCCGCGGCGGGCATGCTCGGCCGTCGTCCCCGGACCATCGCTCGAATAGAGCGCCTGGTTGTCGGTCGTCCCTCCGGGAGTGCCGGTGAGCGGAGCGACGAAGGCGACGCGACCGCCGTTGGCGATTGCATGCTGGCGGGCGACCCCATTGTGGAGCGCCCCGAAGAATCCAGTGGCGTCGGGGATCAGGTCCCCTTCACGGGCGATGATGACCGTCGGCGAATCATCCTCCGCCCTGAAGAGCACGTCGTTGTCCAGGCTGCCACCGACGGTACCGCTCAAGCGCGCGGTAAAGGCGACCTGGCCGCTGTCGTTCAGACAGGGATAGGCGAAGCTCGTGTACGAACCGAAAGTCCCGTTGCCGTCGGGGCTGGGCTCGCTTTCCCGAGCGAGCGGAATGAGGTCGGCGGCGGCGGTCGCTGGTAGGCCGGCGGCGCCGGCGATGCTCGCCACCGCGAGCGGCGCAAGCCAAGACGAGAACACATGCGGTTTCATGGTACCCTCCCGTTTTCGTGCTCCTGCCTCGGCGGGACTGCCCTCGGTTCGATTGCCGAGGACCCTGAGCCCGCGCTTCAGCCAGCGAGCACTCGCGCATGAGCCTCCCCGATCGCTCTTACTCGCTTCTTACAAAGTGGCTCCGCCAGGAGCCGCTGCCTCACTTCAACTCCGCCTCCGATAACGGATTGAGCGAAATCTGCGATGGCGCCACGGCTCCCGGCTAGGAGCTCTGCGCCCAAGCTCCTCCGCCGGCCTCGGCTTGAACGGCTCCTGACCGGCCGCTGGAAGCTGGCCGTGCTCTCGGCACCGGCGGGCTACGGCAAAACGACGCTTGCGGCGCAAATTGCGGGGCGGCAGGAGCCGCTCTGGTGCCGGCTCCATGCGGAGGATCGCGACCCCGCTCAATTGCTCGGTAGCCTGCTCACTGCCGGTGCTCGTCTCAGTCCGCCGGTCGGCGAACGCACATTTCGGCTCTTCGCATCCAAGCGCGATATGGAGCGCGACGGGGGGCTCCTCACCGCGAGCTTCCTCGACGAGCTGGGAGAAGCCGGCGCGACGCGGCGGAGCGCTGCGACCGCCGCGAGGAGGCGCGAGCGGCTGGTGGTGCTCGATGATGCACATGTCATCGCCGACGCGCGTGAAGCCACGCAGTGGCTCACTCGCCTCATTGAAGAGAGCGGACCACGAGTGCGTTTCCTTCTTACGTGCCGAGGTCCTTGTCCGCTGCCGCTCGCCCGTTTCGCGCTCCAAGGGGGAACGGTCGTGGTGGGTGTGCATGAGCTCGAGTTCACCGTCGCGGAGCAGAAGGCGCTCATGCGCTCGGGGTTCGGACTCCACCTCGAGCCGGCGGAGATGGCCGCACTTCGCCAGACGCTCGGCGGCTGGGTGGCGGGGCTCGTCCTGGCGGCGCAGCATGTGCGCCGCACTGGCCAGGCTCCAGGTTATGACGCAACGCTCCAGACCGAGGACGAGCATCGCCTCGGACAGCTCGTGTCCTTTCTCGCCGAGGAGGTGTATGCGCCGCTTCCCGCGCGACTCCGGCGGGCATTGTGCCGAGCCTCAGTGCTCGAGGAATTGATCCCGGAGGCGGTGCGCTTCATTCTCGGGGAGAGTGAAGGGAACTATCTCCTGCGTGAGATCGCACGGCGCGATCTCTTCGTGCGCACATTGCCCGACGGGGCTTCGGCGCCGCGGTTTCATCCGCTCTTCAGCGATTATTTGCGGAAGCGACTCGCCGTCTCGGAAAGCGAGACGGAGCGACGCCGGCTCCGGCATCGACTGGCGCACTATTGGATGAGGCGCGATCAGACGGCAAAGGCCATCCGCGCTCTATCCGAAGCGGGCTCCCTCGATCAGGCGGTTCGCCTCTTCGACCGCACCGCGGCCGGCCTGGCGGCTCGCCGGGGTGGCGCCGAAGCCAAGCATCCCTCTCTGGGCGCGCTCGCCTCCGAGCTCGGCAAGGGAGTCCTCGACAGCGATCGTTCGCTCGAATCTCCCTGGGTGCTCCTCCATTCGGCCTATGGGGAGCGCGATGCCGGCCGTTTCGATGAAGCGAACCGGCGCGCGAGATCGGCGGAGCAGCGCTTCCTCGCCCAGGGGGCAAGTCTCTCGGCCGTGCGCGCCTTCCGCGTGGAGACGGTGACCGCGGTGATGACCGGCCGGGTGCGCGATCCGCTACGCCAGGGTCGTTGGTTGCTCAACCGCATACCGCTTCGTGAACGAGTGGCGCGCGGAATCCTGAACGTGCAGCTGAGTCGGCTCTTGCTCTATGCCGGTCAACCCGAACGTTCTCGTTCGCACGCCGCTGATGGAGAGCGGTTGCTCCGCGGCGCCCGTGAGCCGATCGAGCTCGCGGAAGCGTCGTTGCAGATCGCCACCGTGGCTTTCACCGAAGGGCGTTGGGATGTTTACCTGGCGCTGGCTCGCCAGGCGCTGGCCGTCTTCCGCCGCGCCGGCTACATCGGGCGGATGCAGACCTTGCTCATCAACATGGCCGAGGCTTGCATCTATCTCGGCGAGGAGATGAAGGCGATCGCTCTCCTCGACGAGGCGCGAGCCCAGCATGCGGTTTCAGGTCTCAGCTTTCATCGGTCCGGCGAGGCGATCGGACGCGCCCGTGCCCTGTCTGAACACGGTGACCTGGCCGAGGCTCACCGCATGTTCAAGAATGCGCGCGAGGCGGTGCGCCAGTTCGGGACGCCGATGGCGGCGCTGCAGCTCGAAGTATGGGATGGAGTGCTCGAGCGCCGGCGCCGGCGCCTCAAGCAAGCGCGGGTGAGGCTCGACCGCGCAGTCGATGGCTTCGAACGCGCCGAGTCGCCGTCGTGGCTCACCCTCGCCCGAATGGAGCGGGCGCTCGTGCGCGGTCTCGAGGGGGATACCGATGAGGCGCTCGGCGAGCTGAAAGCGATGGCCGAGACCTCGCGGCGCCTTGGCGATCGCAAGGAGCTGGCTCGCAACTGGCTCTACGAGGCTCGGGTGCTGCAAGCCGCCGGTCGCGAGTCCGAGCCACCACTCCTTCGTGCGCTCGGGCTTCTCGATCGCGAAGACTACCTGGTGCTCCTGCGCAAAGAGTCGGATCTCACCTTGCCGCTACTCGCGGCGGCGCGAGCGCAGCAGAAGAAACCCCAGGAGAAGAATGCCCAGGAGACAAAAGCCGGCCTGATCGAGCGCGCCATCGCCGCACTACCCGACCCCCTTCGCGCCCGCATCGCCGCCCCCATGGAGCCGCCGCCGGATGGCCGTCGCCGTCGCAAAGCGGTGCACCCCGCCGGTCGCGTCCAATCGGCTCCCCGTCCCCAACTCCACGTTCGTCTGCTCGGCGCATTCGCGGTGCGAGCGGAAGAGCGCGACCTCGATTTCCCCCGCAGAGCTTCGGAGGCGATGGTGGCGCTCCTCGCTCTCAATCATGGTCAGGCGGTCGGGTGGGAGGCGCTTGCCGAGGCGCTCTGGCCGGGAGCCCCCGCCGGCGCAAGCCGCAACCGTTTCGACGTCGCCCTCTCCACCGCGCGGCGGGTGCTCGAGCCCGAGGCGGGCGCGCGCGGTCCCTTCCGCATTCTCGTCACCGAAGCCGGCATGTGCCGCCTGGCTGGAGCGGGCGTAAGCGTGGATGTCGAGGAGTTCGAGCAATTGGCGGCGGCGGGCGAACCCTGTCTCGAGCAATTGGCGCGCCGCCGGTGGTCTCGCAGCGCCTCGTTCTCCCGCTCCCAGGCAGAACGAGAGCTTGGGCGACTGAAACGTGCGGTCTCGGCGTATACCGGCGATCTCCTTCCCGGATGGCCGTACGCGGCATGGACCGAGGAGGAGAGAGCGCGACTCCGCGATCGCCACCATCGACTGTTGCTCGGGGTCGCCGCTCTCGCTCATGACCTCGGCCGCGCCGAGGAGGCGGCGGATGCGGCGCGGCGCGTGCTCGCCGACGATCCGCTCCATGAGGAGGCCGAGCGCCTCTTGCTCCAGGCCCTGGCTGCTCGCGGCGAGAAAGGCGCGCTCCTCAAGAGCTATCGCACTTTCGTGCGGCGGCTCGAACGCGAGCTCGGCACCCCGCCCAGCCCGGAAACCACGGCGCTCTACCGGGAGCTCACCGCTCCCTCTTTCGTCGAGAGCGATCGATGATCTAGGATCCAAACATGCCGGTTGCCGTACCTTTCTTGATCGCCCTCGGCCTTTTCGTCATCGCCTTCCTCACCTACGGGCGCTTCCTCGCCCGTCTATTCGGACTCGATCCCCGGCGCCCCACCCCCGCGGTCGAGCTCGAGGACGGGAACGACTTCGTCCCCACGCGGCGGGGGTATTTGCTCGGCCAGCATTTCTCCGCCATCACCGCCGCCGGACCGATCATCGGTCCGATCGTCGCCGGTATCTATTTCGGCTGGCTTCCGGCTCTCCTCTGGATCGTCGCCGGCGCCATTCTGATCGGAGCCATGCATGACTTCTCGGCTCTCGTCGGCTCGGTGCGACACGGGGCTCGATCGGTGGCCGAGATCATCCGTGAGCACATGAGTCAGCGCGCCTTCTTGCTCTTCATGTGCTTCGTGTGGCTGGCGCTTGTCTACATCATCATCGCCTTCACCGACATCACCGCCCGCTCCTTCGTCGATTCGCTGGCGCTTCCCGGCGGCCGAGTGGTCGCCGGCGGCGGCGTCGCCACCGCTTCGCTCCTCTATCTCGGGCTCGGCTTTCTCATGGGGTTCTGCCTTCATCGGCTCCGCCTGCCGTTATGGCTCGCCACCGTGATCTTCCTGCCGCTCGTCGGCCTCGCCATCGTCTACGGGCAGAGAATCCCGATCACCTTGCCGGCGATCGGCGGCAGCGCGGTCCGCACCTGGGATTACTTGATCCTCGCCTACTGTGGCATCGCTTCGGTGATTCCCGTGTGGGCACTCCTCCAGCCCCGCGGTTATCTCGGCGGCTTCTTCCTCTACTCGGTGCTCTTCGCCGCTCTCGCCGGTATCCTGCTCGGCGGCGACCGCATCCAGTACCCGGCTTTCCTCGGTTTCCAGAGCGAAAAGCTCGGCCCGCTCTTTCCGGTGCTCTTCATTACCGTCGCCTGCGGCGCCTGCTCGGGGTTTCACGGCATCGTTTGCTCGGGGACGACATCGAAGCAGCTCGCCCGCGAGACGGATGCGCACCTCGTCGGTTACGGCGGGATGTTGCTCGAAGGCGTGGTGGCGGTGGTGTCGCTGGTCACGGTGATGGTGCTCGTCCACGGGAGCCCGGCGGCGAGTAGCGATCCCAACCTCATCTATGCGCGCGGCGTCGGCAACTTTCTGCGCGTCTTCGGCGTCGATCCCACTTTTGCCGTCGCCTTCGGGCTCCTCGCTTTCACCACGTTTGTCTATGACACGCTGGACGTTTCGACCCGACTCGGGCGCTACATCTTTCAGGAGCTCCTCGGCGCTCGCGGCCGCGCCATGGCATGGGTCGCCACCGTCGCCACCCTCGTCCTCCCCGCCCTCTTCATGTCGGCCACTCTTCGCGATGCGCGCGGCAATGAGGTGCCGGCCTGGCGGGTCTTCTGGACCATCTTCGGCTCGAGCAATCAGCTCCTCGCCGGACTCACCCTCCTCGGTTTGACGGTGTGGCTCCGCCGCACCGGCCGGCGGACCGCCGCCTGGCTGGTGAGCGTGCCGATGGCGTTCATGATGACGATGACCCTGTGGTCGCTCTTCCGCATCTTGAGCGGATGGATCCGGCGATTGGGGAGCGGCGGCGGCCTCGATCCAGTGGGACCGGTGGCCCTCGTTCTATTCGCCCTTGCGGTGCTCCTGGTCATCGAGGCGGTGGGCGCTCTCGGCGGAGCACGGCGCGCGGCAAGCACCGCTGCTCCCGTCGAGCCGGCAGGCTGATCTCGACCCAACCTGGATGCTTCAGCGGGCGAGAACGAGCTTCCGGCTTACGTTCGTGACCCGAATCGCGAGTTGGACGAAGTAAACACCCGCCGGCACCGATCTCCCCGTGTCATCGCGGCCGTCCCAGCGGACAGCATACATCCCGGATGTAAGACCGGCGGCGATGAGCTCGCGGACGTGACGTCCCTGCGCATCGTGGATAGTGAGGAGCACCCCCTCCGGCGCGCCGAGCGAGAATTGGATCACCGTCGAGCGGGGGAAGGGGTTGGGAAGGAACTGTAGGAAAGTGAGTGCGGTGGGTGGCGCGCCCCCCTCGACCACCCCTCCCGGAACCTCCGCCACGAAGCGATCGACATAATCGGTCGGGTGTAATCCCTGCACCGTGCCGCCGCCCGGGGCGAAAATGGCGCTCTCGAGTGAGACCGCGGCCACTCCGTGGCGCGGCACCGTCATCGGCGTGGCCGTCCCCCACCCGACGCCCGCAATGCTATAGACCTCGTTGATGGCGAAGAGCATCGGTACTTCGCCGCCCGCCGCGTAGATGAAGCTCCCGATGACGCCGAGCACCATCGCGCTCCGCGGGGTGGGCATCGGCGCAAGCGACGCCCACTGATTGTTGGCAGGATCGAAGCGCTCGTTGGCTCCGGTGCTCGGACCGTTGCGCCCACCGATTACATAGATGTACGGGCCGGCGGCGACAGCGTTCAGGTGCTCGCGGCGCGTCGGCATGTCGGCGCCCGACGACCATTGATTCTGGGCCGGGTCGTAGATGAAGGTCGTCCGCGTCACCGCCCCCGCCGCGTTCGTGCCCCCGAAGAGATAGATCTTGCCGCCATGCTCGACCGCCCAGGCGGCGCCGCGTGGCTCGGGAATCGGGGCGCCCGGCGTCCATTGGGGTTGTGCGGGATCGTTGATCCAGACATCGGCCCGCGCCTGGAAATCGCCCGAATAACCGCCCATGACGAAGAGATGACCATCGGCGGCGGCGGCGGCCATGTGATCGAGAGGAACGGGAAGCGGCTCGCCGAAGGTCCACCCGCCCGACGTCAGGCTGTAGATCTCGACCGATGCCGTCGCTCGAAGCGGCGTGCCGGCAAGAAGGCCGCCGAACACATAGACGGAGTCGCCGAGCCGAGCGGCTCCTGTCTCCTGGCGGGCGATCTGAAGAGGCACGAGCGGCTGCCACTCACCACCACCGCCACCTCCCTCTTCCGCCTGCCCGCAATCGAGAAGGGGAAACGCGACGAACAGGATGAGGGCGCCGATGCCTAATGTTCTCACCATGGTTGTCCTCATCCACACACCAATAACATAGCCGCGTGACCTCTTGGCGCGACCGGATGAGCTCAATCCTATTGTAGCGCTAAGAACTGGATGGCGCCCAACAGTTGCATGCAGCGGCGCCTCGAATTGACTTCCCTCCTGTATCCACCTAGCCTCAAATAGCAGCGATTGTCAGCCACGACATCGGAGGCATCATGAACAAAGAGGCCTCCTCCCTGTGTCTGTTGATCGCCGGTTTCTCGCCGGCGTTGGAGGCGGAAGCTCAGGACGCTGTCTTGGCCCAGTCGATGATCCCGGACGCCCGAGCGCAGGCCATGGGGGGTGCTTTCGTCGCCGTCGCCGAAGGAGGATCGGCGACGTGGTGGAGTCGCGGTCCTCAATCTCCTCAACCAAGATCTCACTTATGCAACCAAGCCCGACTTTAACGCTCGGCTGGTTCGTCGCTTGCGGCTGGGTGGAGCCCTGGAGCTCTACGTGCCCGGAATGTCGCCCTTCGAGCATTTCGATCACCTGCTGAGGGCGATCGTATCGGCCGACCGCCTCTTTCACAGCGAGGAAGGCGAGGTAGAGGAAGACCCGACACACCATTTCGGGATGGAGATGAGCATCTTGAGCTTGCCGGCGTTGCGCGCCGGTTATGATCTCGAGCAGCTCACGATCACAGGGTGGTTCGACTTCTAAGAAGAACGCTCGCCGCCTTCGCATCTTGACGCGTGTCGGATCACGAGTTACAATCAATGCCTCCTTGTGGATTCGTGGCCACGTATGTAGGAGTTATCACCAGGAGGAAACCACGATGCTCAATCGCCTCGTCCTTCTCACCTCGGCCACACTCTGTCTGGGCGCCACGGTGGCGTTAGCGCTCCCTGACGTCGAGATCGGCTTCGATCCTTCCCAGGCATCACCGGGCGATCAGGTCCACTTCTTCTTCTCCATTGAGAACATCGGCACCGAAGCCCGCCTGATCACCCTTCAGACGACGCTCCAGTTCAACGACCATACGCTCGGGCCCTTCACCCGGCGAATCTTCCTTGGCGCCGGCCAGGATCATTCGATCGAGTTCGATTTCGTGATTCCGCAGCAAGCTCCCGCGGGCACGCTGACCATCACCACCGTTGCCAGCGATGAGGATGGCTCCGACACGGCCACGGCTTCGCTCGAGATCATCGCCCCGAGGGGCACGCCTTCCGCCGAGAAGGGTATGCTCGATATCTTCGGCAAGGAGCTGACCTACCATGGTCTTAAGGACGAGGTGAAGTAAGGTAGGCTGGTTCGTCGCCGATTCCGGCTCCAAGCGGGCCGCGCGGCGTGGTAATCGCCTCGCCGTACGGCCCGCTCGTCTTTACTGCCAACGATGCCGCGCTTCAGCTCAAGAAACGGGTCTCGCTCATCGCAGAGTGGGCTCACGGTTGTTGCCGCCGCCGCAGGCATCCTGTTCGGCCTAGCCCGTCCGCCGGTCGCCTGGACTCTTGATCTTCTCGCCTCGACCGACGGCGCGGCCGCGGGCGACATGCTCGGTGACAAGGTCGCCGATGCCGGCGATCTGAACGGCGATGGCCGCCGAGATTATGCCGCCGCTGCCAACGCCTCCGACGTCGGTGGCGTCGGCTCCGGTCAAGTGCTCGTTTTCCTCGGCGCCTATCCCCCGAACGGAGTCC
>JBIOUT010000442.1:0-5879 GCA_044867365.1 Candidatus Eiseniibacteriota bacterium
CTCGGGGTCGGGCTTGTCGCCAAGATAGAAGTCCACTTGTGCCCGTCGATCTTCGGGATAGTAAAGGGCATGCCAGAGGGTTCGACCGCTGGCGCGGCCGGGCGGGGGAGGGGCATCCAGGGCGCACTCGCATCGCCCGCTCGGGGTACATCGATTTCCGGCTCGCCGTGACGCCCTGAGCGAGGATCTGCGAGAACTACCGGATGCAACTGGCGAGAGTCCCTCCGCTCTCGGTAGTCGGATGGGTGCTCTACGACCTTGCCAACACGATCTTCTCCCTCAACATCGTCTCGCTCTATTTCTCGCTCTGGGTGGTCAATGTCATGGGCGGCGGCGATGCCGTTTACGGACTCGCCAACAGCCTATCCATGGCCGTCATCTTTGTCGCATCGCCATTTCTCGGCGCCCTCACCGATCAGGCGCCGCGGCGGATGCCGTTCCTCGTCGTCTCGACATTGGCCGCGGTGGGTTTCACCCTGCTCCTCGGTCAGGGTGGTCTTGTCCGTTCTCTTGTCTTCTTCGCTCTCGCCAACATCGCTTATCAGGCCGGGAGCCAGTTCTACGATGCGCTGCTTCCCGAGGTCTCGACGGCGAAGACCCGCGGCCGAATCGGCGGGCTCGGAATCGCCGCCGGTTATCTAGGCTCGGTCGTCGGCCTCTTGACCGGACGGGCTCTCCTCCGCGGGGTCGAGAATCTCCCCCATTCCGAGCAAACCGCGCGCTATTCGACTCTCTTCCAGGTGACCGCCGTTCTCTTCCTCTTCTTCTCGCTCCCATGCTTCTTCTGGGTGCGTGAACGAGCGAAGAGCGGCCGCCATTTCACCCGCGATTCGGTAGCCGCAGCGCTGCAACAAGTCCGCGCCACGCTCGGCTCGATCCGGCGCTACCCCGGACTGGCGCGCTTTCTCATTGGACGGGTCTTCTACACCGATGCGGTCAACACCGTGATCGCGTTCATGGGCATCTATGTGACCAACGAGGTGGGATTCAGCGCCGGCGAGTCTTCTCGGGTGCTTCTCGTTGCCATCGTGTTCGCGGTCGTGGGCGGACTGGTATGGGGCCGGGTGGTCGACCGCATCGGACCCAAGCGCACCCTCGACCGAGTACTTGGCCTCTGGCTCGTCGTCTTCGTCTGGGCCGCAGCGGTGGGATTCCTCCATCTCCCGCCCGTGACCTTCTGGCCGGTGCCGTGCCTAGCGGGGATCGCCCTGGGTGGCACCTGGACCGCCGACCGACCACTCATGCTCCGCCTCACTCCGCCGGAGCGCATCGGCGAGTTCTATGGGCTCTACGGCATGGTGGGACGTTTCGCCGCCGTCACCGGCCCGCTCGTCTGGGGGCTGGTCGCCGACGTTCTCGGCCTCGGCCGTCCCGCTGCCGTGCTCACTTTGCTTGGTGGAATCGTGATGAGCATGGTCATCCTGCGCGGGGTTTCCGATTCAATAGAGCGCGAGCAGTGGGTCGATTGACCAACCACACTCCGCAGAGAATCATCGCTCCGCCGGCAATCGTGGCCGGCACGATCTTCTCCCCGAGCATGACCGCGGCGAGCGCTACCGCGACCAAGGGCTCGAGATAGAGAAACGCCCCGACCTGCGAAGCAGGCATCACCCGGAGGAGGTCATACCAAAAGATGTAGGCGATGCCGGAGCAGCAGACGCCCAGGAACCCGATGGCCGCCCAACCTCGCGCGGATAGCTGATGGACCTCGGCCAATCCCGTGCTCCCGAGCAATATCACGGTGACGAATAGCCAGCCGAGGCTCATTACGTAAAGGAGCATCCGGGTGGGCGGATGTTCCTTGAGACTCCGCCGCGAGAGAACGGAGAAGACCGCCCAGTTCGGGGCGCTTGCCAGAATGAGGATGTCCCCTGGGGCGCCGAACTCGCCGCTCGTCAGCACGCCGAGATCGCCCTTGCCGACGACGAGCACCACTCCCATGACGGCGAGCGCGATGCCGGCGATTCGAGCCCATCCGAGCCGCTCGCCCAGGACGAGCCGCCCGAGGAGGGCAATGAAGATCGGGCCCGACGCCACGATCCAGGCGGTGGTGCTCGCTTGCGAGGTGACGAGTCCGTTCGACTGGAGCCACTGGTGGAAGGTGATGCCGATGAAACCGAGGAGCGCGAAGGTGCGCAGGTCCTTGGCGGCGGGCCACGAGAACTCTCGACGCAACGCCACCGCCGCTCCCAGCACGCCGATTCCCAGGGCGAATCGGAGCCAGACGACGGTCACCGGCGACACTTCCGCAAGAGCGACCTTGGTCGCAATGAACGAGCCACCCCAAACGAGGACGGCAAAGGTGGCCTTGAGAATCGAGACGAGGCCGGGCCGGCTCTCCGGGGTGCTCACGTCGCGCGGGGTGCGGCTGAGTTCTGCTGCGGAAGAAAGCGGACTAGACGTTGAGCTGGAGGCGCGCCGCCTCGGACATCTTGGATGGGCTCCACGGCGGATCCCAGACCAGCTCCACCTTGACCTTGGTGACCCCGGGAATGAAGGACGCCTTGTGCTCGACCTCGGGAGGGAGAGAGCCGGCCACCGGACAGGCCGGCGAGGTGAGAGTCATGCGAATGAGCACTTCGCCGGGGGGCGTGATGTCGATCTCGTAGACCAGACCGAGCTCGTAGACATTGACCGGGATCTCGGGGTCGAAGACGGTGCGCAGGGTGGAGATGACGTCTTCGCGGATCGCCTCGATCGGGCGGGAGGGTTGTGGCGACTGGCCGGCCGAGCCGGCGCTCGCTTCATCGGCCGGCGAATCGCCGCCTGATGCGCCTCTCTCAACGGCGCGCGGCACTTCGATTGGAATCTTGGGCGCGCCGGCCGCAGGTTCCTTGGCCGGCGCCGGCTCCTCTTTCACCTGCTTGCGCCCCTTGGAGAAAAGATCCCATACCATCTCGCAGATCCTCCACCCTCACTCGGTGGTGACCGGGGCCGGCTGATGGCGGAGCGCCGCGCGCAGGGTGTGCCACGGCAGGGTGGCGCATTTGACCCGCACCGGGAACTCACGCACTCCCGAGAATGCCGCGAGCTTTCCCAAGGAGTTCCCCTTGCCGCCGTCCTTCCCCCCGGCATGGCCATTGCCGGTGAGGAGGAGATGCATGCGCTGGAAGAGCTCCTCCGCCTCCTCGATCCGCTTTCCCTTGACGCTCTCGGTCATCAACGACGCCGAGGCGGTCGAGATGGCGCAACCCGATCCCTGAAAGCTCACGTCCCGAACCTTCCCGTCCTCGACGAGCAAAAAGACGGTGAATCGGTCGCCGCAGAGGGGGTTATAGCCTTCGGCTTGGTGCGTGGCGCCGGCGAGCACTCCGGCGTTCCGCGGCCGCCGGCTGTGATCCAGGATGACTTCCTGGTAGAGATCTCGCAGATCGGATGACATCAACCGAAGACCTCGAGCGTCCGGTGGAGAGCCGCGACCAGTCGATCGATCTCCTCCCGAGTGTTGTAGAGCCCGAGCGAAGCGCGTGCGGTGGCCGGTACCCCGAAGCGCTCGAGGAGCGGCTGGGCGCAATGATGGCCGCTCCTGATCGCCACTCCCTCGCGATCGAGAATGGTGCCGATGTCGTGAGGATGGATCCCATCGATCACGAAGTTGAGCACGCTCGCCTTCCGGCGGGCGGTGCCGACGAGACGGAGCCCGGGAATCGCCGACAGCGCCTTCGTGCCATAGGCGAGAAGATCCTGCTCATGCGACTCGATGGCTTCGTGCCCGAGCGCGGTCACGTAATCGGCCGCCGCTCCCAATCCCACGGCGCCGGCAATGTGCGGCGTGCCGGCTTCGAACTTGAAGGGAACAGCATTGTAGATCGTCTTCTCGAAGGTGACCGAGAGAATCATGTCACCGCCCGCCTGGTAGGGAGGCATCGCCTCGAGCAGATCGAGCTTGCCGTAGAGCACCCCGATGCCGGTCGGACCGTACATCTTGTGACCTGAGAGGACATAGAACTCGCAATCGAGGTCGGCGACATCGATCGGGAGATGGGGCGCCGCTTGCGCTCCATCGATGACCACCGCCGCCCCCTGCCGGTGGGCGGCCGCGATCATCTTGCGCACCGGATTGATGGTGCCGAGGGCGTTCGAGACATGGGTGACCGAAAGAATCCTAGTGCGGGGACCGAGCAGCCGCTCGTACTCCTCGAGGACGAGCTCACCCCGGTCGTTGATTGGGATCACCCGGAGCTTGGCGCCGGTTTGCTCGGCGACGATCTGCCAGGGAACGATGTTCGAGTGATGCTCGATGGTGGAGATCAGGATCTCGTCTCCACTTCGCAAACGCGTCCGCGCGAAAGACTGGGCGACGAGATTGATCCCCTCGGTGGCGCCGCGCACGAAGACGATCTCCCGCGAATCCCGGGCGCCGACGAAGTGCTGCATCTTGTGCCTGGCTTCCTCGAACGCGGCGGTCGCCCGCTCGCTCAAGTCATGCAGGCCGCGATGGACATTGGCGTTGCTCTCGGTATAGAAGGCGATCTCGGCGTCGATGACCGATTGCGGTTTTTGCGCGGTCGCGGCGTTATCCAGATAGACGAGAGGCTTCCCGTGCACGAGCTGCCGCAAGATCGGGAAGTCCTGGCGCACCCGCTGGACGTCGTACCCCGACCTGCGCGCCACCATCGATGGATTGGTCACCGCGCTCATCTTTCACCACCTCCCGCCGGTCGGCCGACGCCGCTTCCCTCGAGCCATGTCGATAGCACCGCATCCATCGCCGCCCGCACTTCCTTGACCGAGATCGAGCCGAGCACCTCGCTGGCGAAAGCATAGGTGAGAATTCCCCGCGCCTGATCGAGATCGATGCCTCGCGAACGTAGATAGAAGAGGAGCTCCGGATCGAGCCGGCCGATCGTCGCCGCATGGGTACAGGCGACATCGTTGTTGAGGATCTCGAGCTGCGGCCGGGTGTCGGCCAGCGCCTCATCGGAGAGGAGCAGGTTGCGGTTGGTTTGATGAGCGCTCGTCTTCTGAGCACCCTCGCGCACGATGATCCGCCCGGTGAAGACTCCGCGGGACGCTCCATCCATGATGCCCTTGAAGAGCTCCCGGCTCGAGCCATGCGGCTCGGCGTGATCGATGAGCGTGTGATGGTCCACATGCTGGCGGCCGCGGCCGAGATAGAGCCCGTTGAGTCCACAGTCGGCGCCCAGGCCGGCGATGCGGGCGCGGATCTCGATCCGCGCCAGGCGGGCGCCAAAGGAAAGGGAGTGAGAAGAGAAATGACTGTCCCGCCCCTGATGCACCGCCATCCCGCCGAGGTGGTACGCCGAGTCGTTCTCTTCTTGTAGTCGATAGTGGGCAATTGCGGCGCCGTCGCCGGCGACGATCTCGGTGACCGCATTGGTGAAGTAGCCCGCTCCTTCGGCGCCGGCGTCACGAGCGCCGGCGTAATGCTCGATGATCGTCGCCGCGCTCCCCGGCCCGGCGACGATCAGGTTGCGGGGATGACTGATGATGGGCTCCCCACTTCCGCTCGAGAGATAGGCCAGGTGGAGCGGCTCCCTGAGATCGAACGAAGCCGGCAAGTAAACGAAAGCGCCGTCATCGAAGAAGGCGGTGTTGAGGGCGGTGAACGGCTGCTGGCGATAATCTGCGTGCCGCCCGAGATGCTCCCGAACACCTTCGGGATCCGCATCGAGCGCTTCGCGCAGACTTTTCACTTCGATTCCCGTAGGCAGCCGCTCGAGCCGGGAATGCTCGCGAGAGAAGATCCCGTCGACAAAGACAATCTGCGCGAATCCGGCGCTCGCGAACGGCACCGCCGCCCGCCCCACCTTTGCCGATGCATGCATGCGGCCGTTCCCCGCCGCCGGCCGGAAGGGGATCCGGGTGAGCGGAGTCACATTGGTGTACTTCCAGTCTTCGTGCCGGATGGTGGGGAA
>JBIOUT010000443.1:0-4748 GCA_044867365.1 Candidatus Eiseniibacteriota bacterium
GAAGAAGATGGAGACCATCTGAAAGGAGAGAAACAAGCTGACAAGGAGCTTATCGGCATACCCGAACCCGATCCCAATGATCCCGTTGATCGCCGCTCCTCGCCAGAACGGCGTGATGTCGGCGAGAAGAGATGGCGCCGGAGATCTGCCCTTTTCCTGCGCGGGGGGAAGGCTGCGCACCAGCTTGATCACCAGGAAGGTGGCGATGAGAAAGGTCACGAGCCCCGAGGCGAGCGTCAGGCCGAGGAGGAGCGGCACGGTGAGTCGATCTCGGAGGAGCGCGATGGACAGGGTGATGGCCGCCACGTTGACGTTCTCGAGCACCGCCGGATAGACCATCCTCCGCTGTCCATCGAATCCGGCGTAGCTCACCTGGCGAAGGGCCATGGCGAGGAAGACGGCGATAGCGAGAAGAACGTTGGTGGTGGCGGGCGGCACGGGGTAGAGCCGGGGCAGGAGGCCGGGCGCGACCGCCGCCGCCACGGCGAGCAGCACCACCGACAGAGCGAGCACCAGCCCCCATGCGAGAGCGAGAAGCTTGCCGATCCGCGCCGGTTGTCCGAGAGCGTCGTACTTGGCGGTGAAGCGGAGGACGACGGTGGGGAGGCCCACCTGAGCGAGCACCGAGACGATGGCACCGATCGCCACCGTCGTCGAGTACTCGCCGAGGCTCGTTTGCGAAAGATAATGGGTGAGGAGCTTGATCTGGAGGAAAGAGAGGAGAGTGTTGGAGACGAAGGCGGCGACTACCGCCGAGGTGTTGCGTACGACGCGCGACATGGAGGAGGCTTGGCGTCTCGCGGACCGCGAGGCCGGTGCAGTCTAACACCCGCGATGCTTCCAAGTCTCCGGAGCGAAGCTTGGGCAGTCCTGATGCGGGATTCCCCTTGTTGAATCGATGATGAGGTGATAAGCGTTTTGGCCGGCGCGGCGCCAGCCCGTGCGTGGCCCTCAGGGGCCGGAGGAGGGAGAGGTGAGGGTGGACCCATTTCTCGGACTGCCGCTGTGGTTCCTGTTCGGCATCATCGGCGCATGGATCGCCACCACCAAAGGCCGCTCAGGCTGTGGGTGGTTTCTCCTCTGCGCCTTCCTCGGTCCCATCGGCCTGCTCATCGCGGCGGTGATCAAGAAGAAGAGTTGATCCTTCCAGCCCTGGGCTAGGTGACCGCATGCGGGCAGATGCGGCTAAATGCGCAATGGGCGCAGGCCATGGGTGACGGGTGGGGCTCGAAGTTGCCCGCGCGGATGCCCACAGCCACGCGATCGATCGCCGCCTCTGCCTCCGCCATCTCCTTATCTCCCAACACCGCGCCTCCAGTGATGCCGGTCTCGACGAAACGGAGCTCGACTCGCCGCGGCAAGACGCCCGACTGGTGGCGATAGGCGAGGGCATAGAGCCTGAGCTGCATACTCTTCCGCGCCTCCTTGTCGGCGTCGGCCTGATCTTCGGTGATCGAGGTCTTGTAATCGATGACCGTCGCTCCGTCGGGGTCGAGATCGACACGATCGAAACGGCCTTCGATCCGGGATTTTCCGTGCGCGAACGCGAACTCCCGCTCGACCTGCGCCGGCACCCGCGACGACGCCATCTCGCGCTTGTAAAAGCGCTCGAGAGTCGCAATCCCCGCTTCGAAGCGGCGTTCTTCATGCTCTCGGCTCAAGTAGCCCTCGCTCCGCCAGGCGTCCCGCAATGCATCTTGTATATCTGCGAATTCGAGCGGCTCCCCGCGTATCCGACTGGTGAGGAAAGAGGCGATCGCCGCGTGCATGGCCTTGCCATAACTTTGCCGGTGGTGGGGAATGACGGGGGCGTTGAGCACGTAGGCGAACTTGTAGCGAAGCGGACAGGTCGTGTAGGCATCGATCCGGGTGTGACTGAGGCGCAGGATCTCCTCTGGGCGAGGAAGCCGGAAGGCGGGTGCCGGCAGGGTCGCCGTGGGTATTCCATGGCGCTCGATCGTCTCGAGCGGCGAAGCGAGGACCGGCGCCTTTGCTGCATCCGGCGCCAGATCGAGGGCCTCGATGACGAACTGGCTCAGCTTGCGCGGCGCCGGCCCCCCGTGATCGGCGGCGCTCGAGAGCACGAGCAGCTCCCGCGCACGGGTCATCGCCACATAAAAGAGACGGCGTTCCTCGGAGAGATGGAAATCGCCGCCGGCGACCGGCTGGCGATAGAGCTCGGGCGGGAGCTCGATCGCGTCACGCCGTCCCCGCGTCGGAAACTTCCACATCGCCAGGTTGGCCACGAACACCACCGGAAACTCGAGCCCCTTGGCCCGGTGCACGGTGAGGACCCGCACCGCCTCGAGATCGGGATCGGGCTCGGCCGCCTGCGGCTCGTCCCCGGCTTCGATCAGGAGATCCAGGTGCTCGACGAAGGCATGGGCGCGGTCGGCAAGCGCGAGTCGGCTCGTGCGAGTGATGAGATCGAAGAAGCGGGCGAGATTCCGGATCTTCTCTTCGGCCTCCGCGGTGCCGGCGCCCGTCAGCTCGGCGAGATAGCCGCTCTCGGTGAGGAACTGATAGAGGAGCTCGCCGGTCGTCCGGCGGCGTGACGCTTCGATGTAGCTGGCCAGGTCGCGGTCGAGGCGCTGAGCAGCGGCGATGCCCTCATCGCTGAGTCTCCCGACCTCTTCGTGCTCACCCGTTCCTTCGGGCTCTTCGCCGCCGGCGGCTGCCTCGGCGATCACCCGCCGGAGGCTCCGGTGGCGCCGTCGCGCCCGTTCGCCTAGCCGGGCGAGATCGGTCATCGGCATCGCGTATACGGCCGAGGCCGCCAAGGCGAACACGCTTTGCGAGTCGAACGGGCGGGTTACGGCGCGCAGAAAGTCGATGCACAGGCGCACTTCTTCGCGGGCGAAGAGATCGCGATGGCCGGAGAACTCGTGCGGCATCCCGGAGGCGCCCAGGGCGTCGAGAAAGGGACCGGCGTCGCGATTCGAGCGGATGAGGACGGCGATATCGCGGAGGGGGCGGCCCGCTTCGGCGAGGCCGCGGATCCGCGCCGCCACCGCATCGGCCTCGGCGTGGATCGTGTCGTAGCGGCGGTGCTCGATCGCACCCGCGAACCCGGCGGCCGCGTGCAAGCGCTTCTGGATCTTCTCCTGCACCTCGAGCCGCTCGGGATTGTTGTTCTGGATGAGCCGATAGGCGGCGTCAAGAATCGCCTGCCCCGAGCGATAGCTGCGGGTGAGGACGACCAGAGAGCGATCGGGATAGGTGGCGGTGAAGCTCAGGATGTTGCCGATCGCCGCTCCGCGAAACTTGTAGATCGATTGGTCATCGTCGCCGACGACGGTCAAGTTGCGGTGCCCCCCGGCGAGGAACTTGAGAAGCTCGAACTGGGCGACGTTGGTGTCCTGGAACTCATCGACCAGGATGTAACGGAAGGCGCGCCGGAGCGCCGCCAGCACGTGTGGGCATTCGCGAAGCAGGCGGAGGGCGAGGAGAATCTGATCGCCGAAGTCGATCCGTCCCGCCCGATGGAGCTCCTCGTCCATCACCCGATAGCACTCGGCCACCTCGAGCTGGCGCGCCGCTGAGGCCTTGGCATCCTTGTCATCAGCCGCCGCCGCCACCTTCGTACGGGCATGCGCGATGTACTCCTCCGGTCCCACCGCCTCGTCCTTGGCGCGGGCGATCGCCCTGAGCAACGCCTGCAGATGGCGCACCGGGTTGTGAAGCGGCAGGAAATGGCGGAGTGGCAGCCTGAACAGGCGTTCGCGAAAGAAGACCACACGCTCCGCTTCGCTCAGCACCTCCGAATCATTCTGGAGCCCCAGCTCGAGTCCGTACTCCCGGAAGAGGCGATCACCGAATGCATGGAACGTGGAGATCGACATGTCGGTGTAGCCGTAAGGGACGAGGAGGTCGACGCGGGATTCCATTTCCGCGGCGGCGCGTTCGGTGAAGGTGAGGGCGAGGATCTCGGACGGGTGGGCGCGCTTGGCGGCGATCAAGTAAGCGATGCGGTGGGCGATGACCGTGGTCTTGCCGGTGCCCGCACCCGCGACGATGAGGAGCGGACCCTCGCCGTGAGTCACCGCTCGTCGTTGGTCTTCGTCGAGGTCGGCGAGGATGCGCTCGACCGCGTCCTCGCTCACCGGCTCGTTGAGCCAGGGTGGGGCGTTGTGAGTGTCGTGGCTCACCAGTGCCCCGCCGTCATTGCTGCGGTCATTTCCTACGGTGATGATTTGGCCTGAGCTGGCGTCCCCCCGCCCATGTACTCGGGAGGCAGCTTCACCGGCACGAGCGTCATACCCGCCGGCGGCGTCCCCATCGCCTTGGCATCGCCGACAATGACCGTGGTCAAGCGGTCGGGATGCAGGTGCTCGCGGGCCACGCGCTGCACGTCCTCGACCGTCACCGCCCGCAGGCGATCGAGATAGGTCTGGTAATAGTCGGCAGGCCGATCGTTCAGCTCGAGATCCATGATCTGCTCGAGGGCGGAGACGGGATTCGTCCAGCGGTGGATGAACGAGTTGGCGAGAGCTTCCTGGGCGCGCTTGAGCTCGTTCTCGGTGGGGGGCCGTGATTGCATGCCGGCGATCTCCTCGCCGATGATCTGAACCGCCCGGTAAGCGGAAGCGGCCTTGGTCTCGCAACGGGCCTCGAAGACGCCGGCGATCGGGGCGTCGAGGTCGTAACGGCTTCCCACCGAATAGGCGAGACCTTCGTCGTTCCGCACCCGCTCGGCGAGTCGCGATTTGAAACCCTGACCGCCGAGAATGAAGTTCATGATCCGGAGC
>JBIOUT010000444.1:0-3544 GCA_044867365.1 Candidatus Eiseniibacteriota bacterium
CTCGGGGTCAGGGAGGTGCTCTGCGACTCCCTCCTCGTCACCACCCGCGCTCGGATCCGACTCGAGGGCTGGCAAGAAGCGGCGGGATTGGTGGCGCGCGCCGCCGCCGATGCGCGAAAGATCAAGGATCCCGAGTTCGAGGCGGTAGCCGAATCGCTGCTCGGCGAGCTGGCGTGGTGGCGGGGCGATCGCGCCGACGGCGACACTCACTTCATTGCGGCGGTCGGCCGGCTCGGCCGGCTCGAGTCCAAGCATCACCTGGGAGTGGCTTACTTCGAAGCCGGCCGTTGTTATGGCGCTCATGCGGAGGCGGCATCCGCCGCCACTTATCTCGAGCGGGCGCGCGAGATCTTCAGCTCGCTCGGCGCTCGCGGGTGGGTGATCAAGACTAATCTGGCTTTCGGCCGCCATTGTGCTTCCCACGATCCGGTGACCGCAGCGCTCTGCCTTAGCGAGGCCCTCGAGCTCGGCGAGGAAGGCCGGGACGAGGCGAGCCAGAGCCAGGCTCGGGAGATGATGCGTCACCTGCGGGCGAGGGTCGCCGAGGTGTCACCGGGGAGCTATCTCTCCAAGCAGAAGCTCAATGCGCTCTATCAGGTGGGATCCACCCTCAATCAAATCCTCGAGCTCGAAAATCTCCTCCTCAAGCTGCTCGACCACGCGGTGCGCCATCTCGGCGCGGAGCGCGGGGCGCTCAGGATCGAGCTGGGCGAGGGGCGGCCGCCGATCGAGGTGGCGCGCAGTCACGAGCAGGACATGCTCAAGCAACCCGATCGCATCGGCCGTGATGTTCGCGAGGAGGTGATGCGTTCGGGCCAGCCGGTGCTCGGCCGCGACGCCCAGTCAGACGAGTCGCTGCGGCGCTTCGAATCGGTGCGGGTCGACGGCGCCACCTCCTTCCTGGGCGCGCCGCTTCGCATCAAGGAACGTCTCATCGGCAGTCTCTACATCGACAACCGGCGTCCCGGGCACCTCTTCTCCGAGGATGACCTCGACTTCTTGGTGGCGCTCGGCAACGTCGCCGCTCCCGCGATCGAGAATGCGCGGCTGATCGAAGAACTGCGGCTCGCCAAGGAGCGTCTCGACGAGGAGAACGTCGAGCTACGTCGCGAGGTGAGCCAGCGCTACCAGTTCGACAACTTCGTCGGCAGCAGCCCAGCCATGGAGGAAGTGTTCAGCATGGTGGGCAAGGTGGCGAAAAGCCGGGCCAACGTCCTCATCCGCGGCGAGTCGGGGACCGGCAAGGAGCTGGTGGCCAAGACCGTCCACTACAACTCCGACCGCAAGAACGGGCCGTTCGTCAAGCTCAACTGCGCCGCCCTGCCGGAGAGCCTGGTCGAATCGGAGTTGTTCGGAGTCGAGGGCGGCACCGCCACCGGGGTCGAGAAGCGGATCGGCAAGTTCGAACAGGCGAACAACGGCACCCTTTTTCTCGACGAGGTCGGCGACATGCCGCTCACCACCCAGGCCAAGGTGCTGCGAGTGCTGCAGGAGCGCGAGTTCGAGCGGGTGGGCGGCCGCAAGCCGATTGCGGTCGATGTGCGGGTGATCTCGGCCACCAACAAGGACCTCGAGGAGGCGATCCGGCTCGGCGAGTTCCGGGGGGACCTCTACTATCGGCTGAATGTCGTAGCGATCACCGTGCCGCCGCTCCGCCAGCGGAAGGCAGACCTGCCTAGTCTCGTCAAATTCTTTCTCGAGCAGAGCGCCAAGGGTGAAGGAAAGCACATCACCGGGCTCAGCAAAGAGGCCTGGGATACCGTTGCTGCCCACTCCTGGCCCGGCAACGTGCGCGAGCTCCAGAATGCGATCGAGCAGGCGGTCGTCATGTGCGAAGGCGACAAGCTGCGCGCATCCGACCTGCCGCTCGAGATTCGCCAGGCGACCGAGCAGTCGGCAGGATCGATGGCAGGGGTCTTCTCAGGCGGGGTGATCTCGGGGCCACTCGATCGGGTCCTCGATGCGGCGGAGGAAGCGGCGATCCGGGCCTGTCTCGATCGCTGCGCCGGCAACAAATCCCGCACCGCCGACGAGCTCGGCATCTCGCGGGTGACTCTCTACAACAAGCTCAAGAAATACGGGATGGAGTAGCCGGCGCCTCGGATCGAGCGACTCGATCGAGCACGCTCGAGCGGGCCAGCTCTACTCCGATCGGGGCAGGCGGGCGCCCAGCGGGCGGCGGCCGCGGAATCCATCCTCGACTGTGTGCCAGTAGCGGATCCGGTCCTCCCCCCGCCGCCAGCAGAGGAAGACGAGCTTGCCGTCGAGGATGGTGAAGAAGTCGACCAGACCCGAGCGGGCATCCTTGAGCAGACCACCGGTCGAGTGGATGGCTTCGACCTCTTCCTTCATCTCGGCCAGGATCTGCTCGCGGCGGCGCTCGAGGCGGGCGAGCTGACCGCGATCCGGGTTGGTGGCGGAGGCGCCGCTCGCCACGACCAGCTCGGCGACCTCGACCTCGGTCTGCAAGCTCTCGGTGGCGGCGATCCGCGCCGCCAGCCGCTCGACCGCAGGCTTGATCACTTGCTCAAGGACTGCGTTGGCCTCGGACAAGGTGAAGATCTTGGCTTTCATCGGGGTCCCATTGCCGATCTCGACCGGAGCCGGACGACCGCCGGCCCCGCGGAGGGCGAGGACAGGCGGGGTATTGTAGCCGATCCCCGGGCGCCCCGTGGAGAGGTCATGGGACACCGCTGAAAGCCGGCTGGGGTCCAAACCGCTCGTTGCCCGTTAGGACCGCTCACTGCGCCCATAGACCGCCCACATCGACTTTTTGGCACTTCAGGGAGAAGGGCTTGCGGCACTTTCCACATGGGTGCACACCAGAGGGCGATGGACCTGGAGGAGGTGGGGTGGATGATCGCGCTTGGCCGAAGGTTCAGTCTAACCATAGGTTCCGTCTAACCGTGGCGGGCCGACCTCCGGTTCCCGCGTCCACGCTGCCGAAACCTTTCGTGTCTGCATCACTCCGCCAACTCCCCCCGGGCGGCACCGGCCGCCGCCACTTCCCCCCCGTGGTCCGATCGCTCGCGGACCTGAAGAAACGCCGTTCCCTGGGCCCGCAGAACCACGTTGTGTGGATCGAGGTGTGATCATGTTGAGTCCCGAGACCCGGACATCCTCCGCGCTGGCCGAACACGCTTCGACTTCCTCCCGCATCGAGATCCTTCCCGACGAAGCCCTGGTTCGAAACCGGGTGGAGGAGGCTCGAAAGCGGCTTCTCCAGGAGGCGGGGCTGCTCGAAGAGCACGAGCCTTTCGCCCGGCCGGTCGAGCTTCCCTTCACCAAGCGGGAGCGAGAATCGACGACCCTGCTCTTTGGCGGGCTCACCTGGAAACATGAGCACCTGATTCGTGCCGCCTGGGAAGGAATGGGGTATCGCTGCGAGGTGATCCCCACTCCCGATGTCAAAGCCTTCCAGCTCGGCAAGGAATACGGCAACAACGGCCAGTGCAACCCGACCTACTTCACGGTCGGCAATCTCGTCCAGTACCTGCAGAAGCTCCGGGACGAGCAAGGGATGTCGATCGACGACATCAAATCG
>JBIOUT010000445.1:0-4505 GCA_044867365.1 Candidatus Eiseniibacteriota bacterium
AGTCCACCGAGAAAGCCGATGGCGCCGAGGATCATCGGAACAAGACGATGGCTGAAGCGATGGGGGATCAGGTGAGGAAGCGATGGGAGATCAGAGTCGATCGCGCTCGGGGCGAGGAGCGCCGGCCTCATCCATGGGGAATGGCTCATGGTCGCTGACTCGGGGGAAGGTCGGGCGTGTCGCGATTATACTCGCCGATCTGGACCAAGCCTAGTTGTTGTTCCCGATCGGCCCGGCGGGCCACAAGGCTGTGGCCTCGGGCATCCACAAGGGTTAGTCTCCCGGTTTGGACCAGGATGTTGTTTCGCGCCATGTAATTCCTTGTCGTTGAATCAGGAGGGTTCCATGCAGCAGCCTGTTGGACGCCGGCTCATTCTCATTGCATTCGTTCTCGCCGTGGGTTGCGTCGCCCGGCAGCCGAAGCCGGCGATGGTGGATACGGCGGCAATCACGGCGACGATCGACAGTCTCGGCAAAGCGTTCAGCTCCGCCGCTGCTGCACGAGACACGAGTGCCATCGTCAACTTCTATGCCGACGACGCCCATGTGCTGCCTCCGGGCGCCGCGCGGATCCAGGGCAAGGAGGGGATCCATCACTTGTGGGCCGGCTTCCTGAGCATGCCCGGTCTCGAGCTCGGTCTTCACACCGACAACGTGATCGTCTCCGAGGCGGGAGATCTGGCGGCGGAGGTCGGTTCCTACACATTGAGAGCCCAGGATCCGACGGGCAAGCCCTTCGATGACGCCGGTAAGTACCTCGTGGTTTGGAAGAATATGAATGGGGCGTGGAAAATCCTCGCAGATACCTGGAACACCGACCGGCCGATGCCGGGAATGTGAGGGTTATGATGCGTAGAGCGATCATCGGGCTCGCTGCAGGGGCTTGGGCTCATCAAGGATGAGTACCCCGGCTCGACCTGAAGACGAACAGTAGTCGCGAGGCATGTACGGGAGGTGGCGAGAATCGGCCCTGACAGCCGCTCTTCCGGGACGGCCGCGGCGGTTTACAATCGGCTCCATGCGGCCAGGTTGGCCCCCGGCCGCGATCTCGTGGCGATGACGGTCACGGCGGGAGCGAGGCGAGTGCTCGACCTCGGGACGGGGTCGGGCTTCGCCGGGGCGGTGGCTCGCGAGATGGTGGGTGACCGAGGGCAGGTCGTGGGCCTCGATCGATCGGTTGAGATGCTCGCTCATGCGCGAGCCAACGGGCTCCGGCCTCTCGTGTGCGGAGATGCGGCCACACTTCCGTTTCGCGACGGCCAGTTCGACGCGGTGGTGGCGAACTTCCTCGTTTCCTACTTCGCACGTCCGGCGGAAGCGCTGCGGGAGCCGCTGCGGGTTCTCCAGCCCGGAGGGCGACTGGGGGCCTCGGCGTGGAATGCACCTTCACTCGACGACGAGCTCAACAAGCTCTGGAAGGAGGTGGCGGGAGCGTACGTCCCGATTAAGGCTCTCGAGCCGAAACCCGGCGAGGGCGTGCCCTCGGAGAAGCTGCTGAGCGATGCCGAGAGCTTTCGTCGGGTGCTCGAGACGGCCGGGCTTCACAGCGTGCGGATCGAGACCCGGGAATACGCCCAAACTCAAGACATCGCCGATTATCTTGCTCAGCGAGAGGCGGTTTTTGCCGGCCGGGTCGCACGAAAGCGGCTCGACGGTTCGCAGTGGGAGGATTTGCGCCGCCGTCTCGATACGGTGTTCCGCAAGCGGCATCCTGACCCCATCACCATCACCCTTTCGGTCCATCTCGCCGTCGGATTGCATCCTTAGCCTGGTGGCAGCCAGCATCCTGGAGGTTCAGCCATGACACACATCGCCCCCCTCCGGCCGTGGGTTCTCGTCCTTTTGCTCACCTTGGTTGCCGCCCCTTCCGGGGCCGGGATCATTCATGTCCCGGGGGATTCCCCGACCATTCAGGGCGGCATCGCCATGGCCGGCCCCGGGGATTCGGTGCTGGTCGCGGCCGGCGTCTATCCCGAGCACGTGCAGCTCGTGTCCAATGTCACAGTCCTCGGCGCGAACCCTTCGACGACCATCATCAATGGGGGGAACGTCGGGATCGATGTCGTTCGAGCAATCAGCCTCACCAACGTGCTCTTCAGCGGATTCACCGTCACCGGGGCGATCTCGGGCGGCGGGCTACCCGGAGGCGCGGGAGTCTTCGTCAATTTCCCATCGGCGTCGGTCGCCATCGACAACATCATCGCCACCGGGAACGACTTCGGAATTGCCGTCTTCAACGGCTTCAACAGGTTCGGTCCCGACATCACGCGTTGCGAGATTCATGACAACAACTTCTACGGGGTCTCCGATCCGGGGAATGGGCTTCTCTCCCGTTCGGTCATGTATCGGAACCTGGATGGGATCAGCCAGTCGGGCAATTCGACTCGGCCGCAAATCATCAACAACACGGTCTGGGGGAACACCAGGGACGGCTTCAGCTACTGGAACGATTTCGCTCCGACGGTCCGCAACAACATCTTCGCGGGCAACGGCGGATTCGGCATTCGCGAGCGCGCCCCCGGAACATTCGTCGATCCGATCGTCGAGTTCAATCTCTTCTGGGATAACGTCACCGGCAACTACTACGACGTTCAAACCCAGACCGTGAGGAACACCGCCGCCGAGATCAACGCCCTCCCCAATGCCGAGAACAACCTGGTCGGTGATCCACTCTTCTGCGACGCCCCGGCCGACTTCCATCTCTGCGCCGACTCACCGGCGGTGGGAGCGGGGCAGGGCGGGGTCACGATCGGGGCCTTCGACGTCGGCTGCGCCGCATGCGGGACGGTGAGCGTCGCTCCGGCCGGAGCCGGCGTTGCCGACGTGCGACTCTCTCTTCATCCGAATCCTCTCTCGGCTTCGACGGTCATCGCATTCGAGCTCGAGAAGCGGGGACATGCCGTTCTTCGGATCTGGGACGCCTCGGGCCGGGCGATTCGCACCGTTCTCGACTCCGAGATCGAGCCGGGACCCCATCGGATCGAGTGGGACGGACGAAACGAGAGCGGAGTGCGGGCGCCGGCCGGGGTCTATCTTCTCGACTTGCGGGTCAACGGGACCCAGGTACGGAGCAAGGTGACGCTGCTTTCGAATCGATGACGGGGATCCACTTCATGAGTTCCCCCGCCGAGTGCCGACGGCGAGGAGCACCGAGTCGGTCAGGCGGATGGTGTCGGTGAATCGGCGGCTGAATTCCGCCTCGAGTCGGCGGCGCAATTCCTTCCAGTCGGTCCCATCGATGTGGCGGCGGAGGAGGCGGGCGGCGAACGTCGTTTCGCGGCCGCTCAGATAGTCGTCTAGACTCTGGATCACCGGGTAGCTTCGCATTTCAATCTGCGGGTCGGAGAGGCCGGCATCTTCGAGAACCCGGCGAAAGTTACCGGGATCGGTCAAGAGCTCTTCCGATGGCACGCCCTCCCGCTCGGCACGGTCGAGCTCGACGTCGATGAAGGGCTGCGCCACCTCGCGCCACAGCTGGCCGAGCTCGCGTATGCCGGCGCCCCACGCGGTGGCTGCCACCCGGCCCCCCGGCCGAACGACGCGCGCGAGCTCGCTCAGCACCTCCGGCGGGCGAGAGAAGTGGGAGAGGACGAAGTTCGCCATGGCCGCATCGAAAGAGGCATCGCGAAACGGGAGGCGGCTCGCTTCTCCGCACGCCAGGTTTCGCACTCCACGACGAAGGGCGAGGCGGAGCATCGCGAGCGAGAGATCGAGTCCGACGACGAGGCCGCGTTCCCCGAGGATCTGGATCGCTTGCTGAGCGGCAAACCCCGATCCCGTGCCGGCATCGAGCACACTCGTGGCACCCGGAGGCATGGCGAGGGCGACCAGATCCCGGCCGGGACCGCCGAACCGGGAGGCGTGGATGCGGTCGTAGGTCGCGGCGATCGGATCGTACGAACGCCAGTCCGCGGGAGGTCGATGGGTCTCGGCCACGGTCAACTCGGGTTGTCGTGGAATCCCTCGATGCGCCGGTAGATGATCAATGAATAGATTGCAGGCACGAGAGCAGCGATGATGGTGATGGTGATCACCGGGATCACCCCGCCTCCCGCGAGTCCCGAGATGAGAAGGACCAAGCCGCCCAGGACGAACAGCAGTCCGGCGAGGCGATGAGTGCGATGCCAGACCTCGTCGCTCGCGAGCGTCCACGGGGTGCGGATGCCGACAAAGAAGTTCTTGGTGACCTTTCCCAATAGATTCCCCAGAACGATGAAGAGGAGACCGACCCCGGCATACGGAGTCCGGTCCATCGGAATCGGGACGCCAACGGCGGCGAGCAAGATGATGCAGGTGAAGAGAAACAGATAACCCATGACTGCCGTCTGGATGGTCTCGAAGGCGGATCGAAACCGCTCGATCCGGTATCCCCGCGGTGAGATCCGCGGGATGACCACGAATAGCAAGTAAACTCCCAGCATCGTCAGTGACAGGACAAAGGGACCCCAGGGCTTCGGGGTGGAATCATCCACTTGACCGCGCCAGTTCCAGTGCGTCGGGACCGA
>JBIOUT010000446.1:0-4589 GCA_044867365.1 Candidatus Eiseniibacteriota bacterium
TAGCCACTACCTTGATTCGGGCTCTCCGCGGGCGATTCGAGCTCCACCGGCGTATCGCACGCTGGACCCTGCCGATCTGGTTCTACGTGTCGGTGACCGGGGTCGTGATCTATTTCATGCTCTATCATCTCTATCCGGTGCGCGAAGAGCCGGACGAAGGCCTGGCCGCATGGTGCTCGAGCCCATGCAACGCATCCTCCGGAGCCGAGCTTGTCTTGACGCATGATGGAGGTGAGCTTACCTTCTTGAACAAAGCCCCTGCCGGTCCCCTCGCTCCGGCGCCGAAAGCATCCATCGATCGACCATGACTTTGACCTCGTTGCTGAGAGCCTTTCTCTTGCCCTTGGCTATCGCCTTTGCCGGCGCGGCGGTCGGCCATGGGTTCGCGCGCGGCCGGGCGGCGGACCGCTACGTCACGGTCAAGGGAATCGCCGAGCGCGAGGCCAAGGCCGATCTTGCTCTCTGGCCGCTCCGAGTGGTGGCCGCGGACAACGATCTCGGGCGAGCGCATCAGCGGATCGAAACCAGTATCCGACTCATTCGCTCGTTTCTCGCCCGCCAGGGGATCGACACGACCACGGCCGAGTTGCAGGAGTTCAAGGTCACCGATACCTATGCCAACGAGTATCGTCCCGCCGGCGAAGCGGGCACTCGATACGTCATCCGACAAACGCTGATGGTGAGGTCCGAACAGCCGCAGACCGTGCTGGCGGCAAGCCAGCATGTCGGCGAGCTGGTGCAAGCGGGAGTGGTGCTGAGCTCGGGTGACGAATACGGGATGGGTGGGCCCACATTTCTCTTCACCGGTTTGAACGAGCTCAAACCGGAGATGATCGCCGAGGCGACGGCCCGGGCGCGGGAGGGGGCCGAGCAGTTTGCGCGGGATTCGAAGAGCGCGCTCGGCGGCATTCGTCATGCGAGCCAGGGGGTGTTCGAGATTCTTCCCCGCGACCAGGCACCCGGGATCCAGCAAGAGAGCCAGCTCGTCAAGACGGTGCGAGTGGTGTCGACGGTCGAGTATTCCCTGCGCGAATGACGGCGGCGCCCTCTTCGGAGAGCGACCCCCCGAAAAATGGCGCAGGTTCAGGAGCAGGATGCCGTTAGGCTGAAGCGGAAGAAGGTTTGCGGCAGCGCATCGAAGAGCTCAGCGGGAGGATAGAGGCGATGACCAATCGCGTGCGTGAGATTCTAGGTTGGTATTCGAATGAGACACCGGGGGTGCGAGCCAACCTTTTGCGGCTGATGAATCATGGCCGCCTCGGCGGCACCGGCCGCTTCGTCATTTTACCGGTGGATCAGGGGTTCGAGCATGGGCCGCTCCGCTCCTTCGCTGCCAATCCCCCGGCTTACGACCCCGAATATCACTTTCAGCTGGCGATGGAGGCGGGCACCAACGCCTATGCGGCGCCGCTCGGTTTCATCCAGGCGGCAGCCGACCGCTATGCGGGCGAGATTCCTCTCATTCTCAAGCTCAACAATTCGGACACGCTCTATGCCGGCGATGATCCCTGTCCGGCGGTCACCGCCTCGGTGAACGACGCCCTGGCCCTCGGCTGCGCCGCCATCGGCTTCACCATCTATCCGGGGTCGGCGCTCCGCAACGATATGTACGAGCAGATCCGGGAGCTTGGGGCCGAGGCCAAGGCCTGTGGGTTGCCGGTCGTCATCTGGTCCTACCCGCGTGGATCGGGGTTGTCGAAGGACGGAGAGACGGCAATCGATGTCATCTGCTATGCGGCTCAGATCGCCTGCCAGCTGGGAGCCAATATCGTCAAGGTCAAGCTGCCCGGCGAGAACATCGAGCAGGATGCGACCCGCAAAGTCATCGAAAAGGAGCGGATCCCGATCGCCACCCTCGCCGATCGCGTCCGCCTGGTGGTCAAGAGCGCCTTCAACGGCCACCGAATCGTCATCTTCTCCGGCGGACCCGCCAAGAACGAAGACGAGCTTCTCGAGGAATGCCGAGGCATTCGTGAAGGCGGCGGGTTCGGCTCGATCATCGGCCGGAACTCCTTTCAGCGTCCCAAGGATGATGCGGTGCGGATGCTCAACCGGGTGATGGACATCTATGCCGGGAAGGAGATCAAGGCGGGGGCGGCTGAAAAGGTGGGGTCGGCGCGCTAGCGCGGTCGCTTCGAAAGCGCCGCTTATCGCCTGACGGCGCTTATCGTCTGACGCCGCGCGCAGCCAGCGTGGGAATGCCGGCGCGGGCACTCGGGCCGGTGGTGAACATCCAGGTGCCGCCCGAGGTCTCGCCACCCCGGCCGTCGACCGCCACGATCCGCCAGAAATAGATGCTCAAGGGATCGAGGTCCCCCGGCGGATCGTAGCTCGAGCCCGCAACGATCGCCGCGAAGGGCGGCGGATCATCGGTGCCGAAGTAGACGTGGAAATCGACGTGATCGCCGTCGGGATCGGAGCCTCCCGACCAGCTGAGCGTCGTGTCGACGGCCACTGCGATCGCCCCGTTCGCCGGGGCCGGGTTCTCCGGAACCTCTGGCGGCTCGTTCGGGCGCGATTCGGTCGAGAAAGTCCAGATCGGCCCGATCGCCACTCCGTCTCGATCATCCCAGGCCACTACTTGCCAGTAATAGGTGGTCTCGTAGTCGAGATTCCCCGGCGGGTCGTAGCTCCGTCCCGTCTGGGTGGCGGCAAGCGGCGGCGGGGTCGTCGCACCGAAATAGATATCGAAGGTGACCGGATCGCCGTCCGGATCGATTCCGCCTGTCCACTGAAGAACCGTGGCCCGAGTCGCGCCGCTCGTGCCGTCGGGCGGCTGCGGATTGCCGGGCGCGGACGGCGCTTGATTCGGCCGTGATTCGGTAAAGAAGCTCCAGATCGGCCCGGGAGCCACGCCGCCTTGATCGTCGCGCGCGATCACCTGCCAGTAGTGGGTCGTTTCGTAATCGAGATCACCCGGAGGGTCGTAGCTCGCTCCCGCCTGAGCGGCGACGAGCGGCGGTGGATTGGTGGTTCCGAAGTAGATGCTGAACGTGACCGGGTCGCGGTCAGGATCGACACCGCCCGACCATTGGAGAACCGTCGCCCGAGTCGCGCCGCTTGCGCCGTCAGGTGGCTCGGGATCGCGCGGGGACGAGGGCAACTGGTTGCTTCGTCGTTGGGTCGAGAAGCTCCAGATCGGTCCGGGAGTCACTCCGCCCTGATTATCGCGAGCGATCACCTGCCAGAAGTAGAGCATCTCGGGGGCGAGATCTCCGGGAGGGTCGTAGCCCACGCCCGCCTGAGTGGTGACATAGGGAGGCGGATTCACCGTTCCGAAGTAAACATCGAAGGTGACCGCATCGAGGTCGGAATCGACGCCACCCGACCAGCTCAGGGTCGCTGCGAGGGGCACCGAGGCCGAGCCGTCCGCGGGGTCGGGGTTCACCGGTCGAGTCGGGGGGTTGTTGCCGATGATCGAGTCGGCGGTGCGGAAGCTCCAGGTCTGGCTCTCGGTCGCCGCGCCGCGAATGTCGCGACTCACCACCCGCCAGTGGAGCTCGACCTCGGGCATCAGTCTCTCGGGGACGGTCAGGGATGCGACGCTCGATGTCCCCACAAGCGGCAGCGGCTCGGCGGTGCCCAGATAGATCTCGAAGATCACGACGTCGCCATCGGGGTCGGTGCCGCCGCCCCAGTGGAGCATCGGCGCCAAACCTACCCCGCCTGCCCCGTCGGCAGGCTCGGGATCGATGGCCGCGACCGGAGGCTGGTTGATCGGCGCCTGGATGTCGTGAATCGATCCGCAGGCGCCGAGGAAGACGGCGATCAGGGGGCCAAGGGTGATGACAATCACCCGCCTGCGGCGGGGAGCGCATCGATAGGACTTGTGGCGGTCGGCCATATTGCGGTTGGGCATCCGAGGTTGGCGCCGGGGAACGACCGATCGCGATCGTCGATCCCTGCGACCAGCGCGCATAGAGCGACAGCTCAACCCAAGTGGCTGTGCTCAAGTCATCGGATCGATCGCCATGCATCTTGTTTTCTTTCGCATCCCGCTGTTTCTTGGCGCAGCTAGAGGGCGAGCCGGCCCCCCGCGGGCGCGAGCGAGCCAAAGGTGAGCTGCGTTGCCGCGAGTGCGTGTTGAGTTGCGGCGAGGCGAGTTCGTTGCAGGGTGCGGGGTCAAGGGACCTGCCGTGCAGACGGAGACGAGTCAATGCCATCTGCACCGATGCGATGTCCATGAGGAGACGGAAACCAGCAGGGCGAATGGATTAACCGACGTCGAGTCCCTAACCGATCGCCGCGCCTTCGAGGCAACGGTGGTCGATATAGCTCCGCCCACGAAGGCCCGACCGCACCGGGGGCATGACGGGCGACAGTCGATGCTCCCGCACCAAGTCATCCGCACTTGGCGCTTCCCAGCGGTATAGCCAGCTCGCTCGATACTCATTACGGCACAAATGGAATTCCACGCGCCATCACCCGAACAACCAGAACCGCAAGGACTGCCAGTGCGCCGTCCGCCCATCGTAACCCAAGACTTCCGAGGTTCTGGCGATTCCTTGGTGTGACCAACGCTCCAATTCCTGCAACGACCCAAAACGACGCCTCGGCGGTACGAGCGACCACGAAAACCCCTGGCGTTG